>JBOGGF010000241.1:0-7492 GCA_050743965.1 Acidimicrobiales bacterium | reverse complement strand
GGTCGCGGGCACCCGCTACTGGACCAGCTAGCTAGCGACGGGTCAAGCCTATCCGGCGCACACCCGTGTCACCCGGCCGCCTTCGTGCCACAGGTTGACCCGGTTGAACCGCCGATCCAGCGTGGCGATCGGGTGCTCGCTCGAGAGCACACGCGCGACATAGCCCAGGCGCTCCACCGTGGCGACCGCCTCCGCCACCGGCAAGCCGGCGAGCGACGCGAGCTCCGGGGGCGGGTCCCCAGAGGTCAACACCCTTCTACTGTAGGACGAGGGCCGCCGCGCGGACGGGTGGGCCGCCGGGGCGGTGTCCCCAAACCCTCATCTGAACGAGAAGACGCTCGAGTTACGCGAGCGACCGCCGCACCCCGTCTGCGATCCTCGCCGCGGTGGGCATGGCGGCGTCCTCGAGCGCATCGGCGGCAGGAAGGGGCACGTGCGGGGTGGTCACCCGCACGATCGGGCCGTCGAGGTCGAAGAGGTTCTCCTCGGCCACGATCGACGCCACCTCTGCCCCCCAGCCGCACAGGCGCGGGTTCTCCTCGACGGTGACCAGGTGACCCGTCTCCTTCACCGACGCCGCCACCGTCGACATGTCGAGCGGCACGAGCGAGCGCAGGTCGATGACCGTGACCTCGATCCCTTCGGCCGCCAACTGGTCCGCAGCCGCCAGGGCGCGCGGGACCATGGCCGCCAGCGCCACGACCGTCGCCTTCGGCCCGTGCCGTACGACGGCGGCCTTGCCGAGCTCGTCCACGATCTCGCCGTCGGGCACCTCGCCCTTGGTGGCGTAGAGCGACTTCTGCTCGAAGAACAGCACGGGGTCCGGGTCCCGGACGGCGGCGGCCAGGAGCCCGACGACGTCGAGGGGCGTGGACGGCGCGACCACCTTGAGGCCGGGGATGGCCATGGCCCAGTTCTCCACGCTCTGGGAGTGTTGGGCCCCGAGGTGGGTGCCGCCGCCGTTGCCCGAGCGGATGACGAGCGGCAGCGACACCTGGCCGTTGGTCATGTAGCGGGCCTTGGCGATCTCGTTGGCCACGATGTCCCAGCAGACGGCGAAGAAGTCGGAGAACATGATCTCGGCGATGGGCCGGATGCCCGTCATCGCCGCACCCATCGCCGCCCCGAGGATCGCCTGCTCGGAGATCGGGGTGTCGACGACGCGCCCGGGACCGAACCGGTCCTGGAGCCCGACGGTCGCCTTGAACACCCCACCTGACGAGCCGATGTCCTCGCCCAAGAACACCACCGAGGGGTCCCGTGTCATCTCCTGGGCGATGCCGTGGGCGACGGCGTTCCGATAGGTCATCTCCGCCACGACGCACCTCCGTCGGCGTACACGTCGGTCCCGACCAACGACAGGTCCGGCGGCGGGCTGGCCTTGGCCTGCTCGGTGGCGTCGTCGACCCGCCCTTGGACCTCCTGGTCGATGCCGTCCAGCTGGGACTCGGGGATCCCCGCCTCGACCAGGCGCCGGCGGTACGTCGGGACCGGGTCGCGGGCCAGCCACTCGGCGACCTCGGCGTCGGGACGGTACTTGCCCGGGTCGGCCCGGGAGTGGCCGCCGTGGCGGTAGGTCTCGGCCTCGATGAGGCTGGGCCCGCCGCCCGAGCGCGCCCGGTCGACCGCCGTCGTCGCCACGTGATAGGTGGCGTCGGCGTCGTTGCCGTCGACGATCACCGGATCGAGCCCGTAGGCGGGTGCCCGCCCGGCGGCCGGGTGGGCGACGGCGGTCACCGACTCGATGGGCGTGTACTCCATCCACCGGTTGTTCTCGCAGACGAAGACGACCGGCAGGTGCCACACCACCGCCAGGTTGAGGGCTTCGTGGAAGGCGCCGATGTTGGTCGTCCCGTCGCCGAAGAAGCACACCGTGACCTCGGGGGCGCCGCGCAGCTTCGAGGACCAGGCCGTGCCGTTGGCGATGGTCAGGTGGGCGCCGACGATGGCGTACGAGCCCATCATGCGGTGGGCGACGCTGGTGAGGTGCATCGAGCCGCCCTTGCCCGCCATGAGCCCGAGCTCGCGGCCCATGAGCTCGGCCATGATCGGCGCCATGGGCACGCCGCGGGCCAGCGTGTGGTTGTGCCCGCGGTAGGTGGCGAAGGTGTAGTCGACCGGCCGCATCGCCGTGCCGAAGCCGGCCGCCACCGCCTCCTGGCCCAGGCCGAGGTGGCTGGTGCCCTTCACCAGCCCCTGGAGGAAGAGGTCGTAGGCGCGCTTTTCGAACCCTCGCATCTCGACCATGGTGCGATAGAGGCGCAGCCGCACCTCGACGGGCGGTGGCGGGGCGGTCGCCATGGTCGGCGTGTCCGACAGGCTGGTCATAGTTGGCAGTGCTCCTCCTGGTACGGCCGCGAGGCCCGGCGATACCCGGTGACCGGTGCGGTGGGCGCTCCGGGTGTGGTGGATGCGGCGGACGCGGTCGTCGGGCCCATCCCTAGTAGGGGTTCGTCACGAACAGCTCCTGGGCGGGGAAGAGGGTGATCACCTGGGGACCGCTCTCGGTGACCACGATCTCCTCCTCGATCCGCGCCGCCGAGCGCCCGTCGGTGGCCGGGCAGTAGGTCTCCAGGGCGAAGACCATACCGGCGTGGATCTCCATCGGGTGCTCGAGCGAGTTGACCCGGCTGATGATCGGTCGCTCGTGCAGGGCCAGGCCGAGGCCGTGGCCGAACTGCAAGCCGAAGGCCTCCCGCTCGCTCGCCAGCCCGATCTCTTCGGCCGTCGGCCAACCGCGGGCGATCTGGTCGGTGGTGACGCCCGGCTTCACCAGGTCGATCGCCGTGTCCATCCACTCGCGCGCCCGCTTGTAGGCATCGCGCTGGGCCGACGTGGAGTACCCGACGGCGAAGCAGCGGTAATAGCAGGTCCGGTAGCCGTTGAAGGCGTGCATCACGTCGAAGAACGCCTGCTCCCCCGGACGGATCATCCGGTCGGAGAAGTTGTGGGGATGGGGGATGCAGCGTTCCCCCGATACGGCGTTCACCGACTCCACGTCGTCGGAGCCCATGGTGTAGAGCGTCTCGTTGACGAGGGCGACGATGTCGTTCTCCCGGACGCCGGGCTTCAGGGCCTCGGCCACCCGTTGGTAGGCGCCGTCGACCATGGCGGCCGCCCGGGAAAGCAGCTTGATCTCGTCGGCGGACTTCAGTTGGCGGGCATCCAGCATCACCTGCTGGCCGTCGCGCACGTCCAGGCCGGCCCGCTGGAGCGACAGCAGCGTGGGGACGTCGAGGATGTCGATGCCGACCGGCATGTCCGCCACCCCGGCTTGGCGGAGCACGTCGACCAGCTCGGCCACCGCCACGTCGACCAGGCCGGCCTCGGGATTGACCGCCCCACGCATCGTCGTCACCGCCGGGCGCGAGTTCTCCGGCTGGATCCACGGCGCGTACAGCCGGTGGTGCACTGCGGCCGAGCCGAAGTCCCACAGCACCGGCTCGGCCTCTCGAGCCAACACGGCGTAACGGGTCAGCTTGTCGCGGCTCCACTCGCCGATGGCCGTGCTGGTGATGTACCGGATGTTGTTGACGTCGAAGCAGATGAGCGCGCCGAGCTCGGACCGATCGAGTGCCTCCCGGGCGCGCCGAAGCCGGTACTCCTGCAGTCGCCGGAAGTCGACCCGCTCCTCGAAGTCGACCCCCATCGCACCGGGCGCCGGCGCCGTCCCGCTCTCCCGCACGCTCATCGACTGCGATCCATCGGTCCCTGGGGCCTCCCGTCGCGCCGGGGCGATCCGCGCGCCGCCGCTCCCACCGACGCCCTTCCGGGGTCGGCGCGCCATGGTGCCACGCCCCTATAGCAATCGTTTGCAGGTAGATCGTGCACCGGCGGATGGATGGTGTCAAGCACGCCCCCTGCGAGCACCCGTCGGGGCACCGGCCCCGGCGGTCCGGCTCGACGGCGATGTGTAGCGGTACCCGAACCCCCGCACGCTGCGGACCGGGCTCGTGTACGCGGCCGTCCACCCGCACCGTCGTCGCAGCCCCAGTACGGCGAACTTGATCCTCCCCCGCCCCGAGCCGGGCGGCTCCCGCCAGGCCAGCTCGAGGAGCTGGTCGTGGCTGAGGACCTGCCCCTCGTGGCGCACCAGCGCCGCCAGGAGCCGGAGCTCGGTCGGGGTGAGCGCCACCTGGCGACCGTCGACGGCGACCTCGCCCCGGGCGAAGTCGATCCGAACGTGGCCGTCATCGAACACCGAGGTGTCGAGCGGCGCCGGCGGCACGCGCCGCAAGAGGGACGACACCCGCGCCACGAGCTCTTCGTTGCCGTAGGGCTTGGTGAGATAGTCGTCGGCACCGCTCGTCAGGCCGCGAACCTTCTCCTGCTCCATCCCCCGGGCGGTCAGCACCAGGATCGGCACATCGCCCAGTTGGCGCAGCCGCTCCAGCACCGCCCACCCGTCGAGCCGCGGAAGACCGAGGTCGAGCACGACGAGGTCCGGCGGTTCGTCGGCGAAATGGTCGAGACCGTCCACGCCGTCGGTCGCCCAGTCGGTGACGTAGCCGGCACGACCGAGGAGGATCTCGAGGGAGCGCCAGATGTCAGTGTCGTCCTCGATCACCAGGACGCGGGGGGTGCTCACGTAGGCATCCCGCCGTCCTTCGTGCCGGGGCCCGCGGCCTCCTGCGACTCCGGACCCGCGGCCACCTCGTCAACCAGCCCACGCAACGTCACCGTGACGACCGTCCCCGCGCCCTCCTCGCTCCGGATCTCGACGTGGCCGCCGTGGCGCTCCGCCACCAACCGGACGATCGCCAGCCCGAGCCCGGAGCCCGCTGCCGCCTGGAGCCGGGCGTTCGTGGCGCGGAAGAACCGCTCGAACAGGTGCTGCTGGTCGGCGACAGGGATGCCGATGCCCGTGTCCGCGACCTCCAGGCGCCACCCGAGGTCCGACTGGCAGACGGCGACGTCGACCCGGCCCCCGGCCGGCGTGAACTTGACGGCGTTGGAGAGGAGGTTGTCCACCAGCTGGCCCACCCGGTCGGCGTCGCCGAGGATCGCCGGGCCGGCGTCGCTCCGCAGGGTCACCGCCACGTGCTTGGCGTCGGCGGTCGGCCGGATGGAGGAGACGGCTTGGCGCACGACCTCCCCCACGTCGACCTTGCCGGCGGCCGTCTGGCCCGCAGTGGTCTGGCCCGCGTCCGACTCCAGCCGGTCGAGGAGGAGGAGCTCGTTGACGAGCCGCAGCAACCGGTCGGTGTTGCGGTCCACGACTTCGAGGTACTCGACCTGCACGGCGACCGAGTCGGTGCCGAGACCACTGCGGAGCAGCTGGCTGAAGCTGGTGATCGACGTGAGCGGCGTCCGGAGCTCGTGGGACACGGACGACACGAGGTGGGACCTCATGGCGTCCAGCTCGCTGAGCCGGGCGTTCTGCCGCCGCTCGAGCTCGAGCATGTGCTCCCGCTCGGTGGCGACGGCCATCTCGCCGGTGACGTCCCGCACCAGCCAGAGATGCCCCCGGGGCTCGCCCGCCACCTCGGTCGGGACGAAGTCGGCGGCCACGGTCCGGCCGTTCGAGAGGGCGAAGCGCTCCTCGGCCACCAGCAGCCGGTCAGCCACCATCCGGGCGCAGCGCGACAGGTCCCGCTCGGGATCGGCGAGGCGCGCGGCGAACGGCGAGACGTCGTCCGCCGCCGGCCGGCCGAGGAAGTCGTCGGGAGCCCCCTCGATGCCCACCGTCGCCAGGAAGGCAGGGTTGACGGCGAGGACGCGGCCCTGCTCGTCGCTCAGGTGCACGCCGAGGTGCATGTGCTCGACGAGGGCGGCGAGCCGCGAGCTGACGGCGAGCAGCTGTCCCTCGACCTCGTGGCGGGCGGTGACGTCCCTACTGATGAAGACCACCCCGCCGACCGACGGCTCGTCGACGAGGTTGATCCCCGTCGTCTCGATCCAGCGGACGGACCCGTCCGGCATGCACAGCCGGATCTCGTAGAGCTTGCCGTAAAGCTCCTCCCCGCGGTGGAGGAGCGAGAAGAAGGAGCGTGCGGCTCGGCCGCGGTCCTCCGGGTGGACGACGGCGAGGAGGTCACCGATCACCCGGGGCTGCTCGATGCCCAAGTGCTCGAGCCGCGCCGTCGTCGAGCGCACCGTCCCGCCGGGCTCCACCACGGTCACCACATCGGGGGAGTGCCGGAGGATGGCGTCCAGGCGACGCTCCGCCTGCCGCAGCTCCTCCTCTGCCCGCCTGTGGTCGGTGACGTCGGTCGCCACGACCAGCCAGCACGGCCGGCCGGCCTCTGCGAGCGCGGACACCCGGACCCGCAGCCAGGTCTGCCGCCGGCCGTCGGGCGAGATGACCCGCAGCTCCTCGGTGAGGATCCCACCCTGCTCCAAGGCCGAGCGCGCGTGTGTGCCGGCGGCCGCGAGGTCGTCGGGGTGGACCAGCGCCGTCCAGTGGAAGCCGACCACCTCGTCCAGTGGGATGCCCGACATCTCGCACCAACAGGCATTGGCGTAGACGATGCGCCCGTCCTCGTCCAGCACGGTGATCGGCACCATGGCGTCGAGCGCGTCGACGACCGAGCGGCGCTCGAGCGCTGCGATGGTCCTGCTGGCCGTCGACCCCTCCATGGCTCTCGCCTTCCCGGCTGTCCCTCGTGAGGACGCTACCGCTGAGTGGCTCCCTCCGATCACGCGGACCTACCGTTCACCCCTCCCCCGAACGCTCCCACATGCCCCGACGAGTAATCTCGCGCCGCGGCACGGGGCCCGGGGTCCCCGGCCCGTGGAGGGATGGCAGAGCGGACGAATGCGCGGCTCTTGAAAAGCCGTGGGGCTCCGGTCCCCGTGGGTTCAAATCCCACTCCCTCCGCCAAGGCGCCAAGGGTCTCATCGCCTGTCGGCTCTCCCGGGCTGAATGGGCCGGCGCATAGACCGCGGGACGGAGGAGGTGTCGGGTGACGAGCGGAGACGGGCGGTCCGCGGCGGCCGCGCTCGCCGACGCCGCGCTCGTGCGCCTGGCGATCGAGGAGGCCCGTCGAGCCCCGGCGCACGGTGACGTGCCGGTCGGGGCCGTCGCTGCTGTCGGCGCGACGGTCGTGGCGTCCCACCACAACGAACGAGAGCGCCGCGGGGACCCCACCGCACATGCCGAGCTGCTCGCCCTCCGGGCCGCAGCGTCTGCCGTCGGGAGCTGGCGCCTGCACGAGGTGACGCTGGCGGTCACCCTCGAGCCCTGCCCGATGTGCGCGGGAGCGCTGATGGCGGCACGGGTGGGACGGCTCGTCTTCGGCACCGCCGATCCCCGGGCCGGCGCCTGCGGCACTCTCTACAACCTGTGCTCGGACCCGCGGCTCAACCACGAGCTGCCGGTGACGGCCGGGGTGCTCTCCGACGAGTGCGCCGCGCTCCTGACGAGCTTCTTCGCCGGGCGGCGACGCTGACGACCACCGCCGCCCGCGGGCGGTAACCTCCTCGCCGGAGGCGTGCGAGAGCGGCCGAATCGGACGGTCTCGAAAACCGTTGTACCCCCTGGGTACCGTGG
>JBOGGF010000240.1:0-4674 GCA_050743965.1 Acidimicrobiales bacterium | reverse complement strand
AGGTCCTTCATCTCCATGGGCGGGCGACGGTGCGAGTGGTCGAAGTCGAAGACGTACGGCATTGTTGGCTCCTCGCGGTGCGTCCGAGTCGGGTGATGGGAGTCCAGGCGGACGATCAACCTTATCGGTCACCAAGCACGGAGGATCGAGTGCCGCCGGGCCGGCGGACCGGCGCGATCGCCCACGAGAACCTGACCGGCCGGGAGAACCTGCGCATGGTGGCCCGCTGACCACCGGGCGGTGGCACCTGGCGGTGGCACCCACGAGGAGGCCCGGTGACCGCCGTCGAGGCCCTGGTCTCCCCGCCGAGGTTCCTGCCGGCGGTCGCCGGCGGTGGGCGCTGTCGGACGCCGGAGTGGTCGCCTGGTGCAACGTCTGCGGTTCGTCCGCAACCCCGACGCCGGCTTCTTCGCTGGCGTCCAGCCGATCATGCTGTTGCCGTCGTTCGGCCGTGTGTTCGTCGGGGCGATCACCGTCCACGGTGATGTTCGGCTCCACGGCCGCGGGCGTCCGCCCGGCGCGGCGCTCACGCTCGGCCGACGCGCCGTCCCATCTCGTCGAGGAGGCCGTCGACCGGCACCCGCACCTGCTCGGTGGTGTCCCGGTCGCGCACCGTGACCGCCCGGTCCTCGAGCGAGTCGAAGTCGACGGTGACGCACCAGGGCGTGCCCACCTCGTCCTGGCGCCGGTAGCGGCGCCCGATGCTCTGGGTGACGTCGTAGTCGCACATGTAGTGGGGCTGGAGGAGGTGGAGCACCTCGCGGGCGAGAGGCTCGAGGGTCTCCTTCTTCGACAGCGGCAGCACCGCGACCTGGTAAGGGGCCAGGCAGGGGTGCAGGTGCAGCACCGTGCGGCGCTCGCCGCCGACCTCGTCCTCGTCGTAGGCGGCGAGGAGGAAGGCCATCATCGTGCGGGTGGCGCCGGCCGCAGGCTCGATGACGTGGGGCACGTACCGCTCGCCGGTCGCCTGGTCGAAGAAGTCGAGCTTCTCGCCCGAGGCGGCGGCGTGGGCCCTCAAGTCGTAGTCGGTCCGATTGGCAATCCCCTCGAGCTCGTCCCAGCCCCAGGGAAAGAGGTACTCGACGTCGGCCGTCACGACCGAGTAATGGGACAGCTCGTCGGGGTCGTGGTGGCGCAGCCGGAGCTTGTCCTCGGGGATCCCGAGGTCGAGGTACCACCGGTAACGCTCGGCCAGCCAGTACTCGTGCCACTTGGGCCCTTCGTCGGGTGGCACGAAGTACTCCATCTCCATCTGCTCGAACTCGCGGGTGCGGAAGACGAAGTTCTGCGGGGTGATCTCGTTCCGGAAGGACTTGCCCACCTGGGCGATGCCGAACGGCGGCTTCTTCCGGGTGGTCTGGACGACGTTGGCGAAGTTGACGAACATCCCCTGGGCCGTCTCCGGGCGCAGGTAGGCCTCGGCCCCCTCGTCCTCCACCGGGCCGGCGTGGGTCTTGAACATCAGGTTGAACGCCCGGGCCTCGGTGAAGTCGGTCGAGCCGCAGTTGGGGCAGACGTCGTCGATCTTGTCCTCGCGCCACCGGCTGTGGCAGTGGCGGCAGTCGACCAGGGGATCGGTGAAGTTGGCGAGGTGGCCCGAGGCGGCCCACACCGCCGGTGGCCCGAGGACGGCGGCGTCGAGCCCGACGACGTCGTCGCGCAGCTGCACCATCGAGCGCCACCAGGCGTCCTTCACGTTGCGCAGCAGGTTGACCCCGAGGGGACCGTAGTCGTAGGTGGAGCGGAAGCCGCCGTAGATCTCGGCCGACTGGAAGACGAACCCCCGACGCTTGCACAGGCCGACGATCTTCTCCATGAGGTCCGACGGCACCTCCCCGGCGGCCCCCTCGGCCGGCCCCGACGGGCCGTCCTGCTGCGCTGCGCTCATGGCGCGGCAGGTTACCGGCTGCCCGGCACCGCGCCCGCCGCTGGCACAGGCGGCACCGGCGGCCCCGGCGGCTCGAGGTAGGCGGTCACCACGTTGGCGAGCAGTCGGCCGCGCACCGTCAGCACCGCCCGGCCACCGGCCCGCTCGACCAGTCCGTCGAGCTCGGGCGACTCCGGCAGGGCCGCCGCCGGCACGCCCGCCGGGGTCCGCAGGGCCAGCATCAGGCCCTCGCTCGCCCGGCGGTCGGGGTCGAGGTGCTCCTCGCCGGCCAGTGGGGACCGGCCGGCCTCGACTGCGGCCAGGTAGCGCTCGGGGGTGCGGACGTTCCACCACCGCCGGCCTCGATGGTGCGAGTGGGCGGCCGAGCCGATCCCCCGGTAGTCACCCTGGGACCAGTAGAGCCGGTTGTGCCGGCAACCGTGGCCAGGCAGGGCCCAATTGGACACCTCCTCCCACCGGTAGCCGGCGGCGACCAGCACCGCATCGGCCGCCTCGTACCGGGCGGCCTGGACGTCGTCTGTGGGATGACGGACCCGATCGGCGGCGAGTGGCGTGCCCGGTTCCACGGTGAGGGCATAGGCGCTGACGTGCGGCGGGCGCAGGGCGAGGACGTCGGTCAGGCTGCGGTCCCAGTCGGCGTCGGACTCCGCCGCGGCGCCGTAGATGAGGTCGAGGTTGAAGGAGGTGAGGCCGGCGGACCGGGCGAGGGCGACCGCCCGTTCAACCGAGGCGGGACCGTGCCGCCGCCCGAGGCCGGCCAGGACATGGCCGACCGTCGACTGCACCCCGAAGGACAGCCGGGTCACCCCGGCGGCCCGGTAGGCGGCGAAACGTTCGGGGGCCGCGTCCTCGGGGTTGCACTCGACGGTGACCTCGGCACCCGGCGCCCGGGGCACGGCGGCGAGGATGCGGCACAGGTCGACGGCCGACAGGCGGGACGGCGTGCCGCCGCCGAAGAAGACGCTCGTGGCCGGGACCAGCTCGCCGGCGTCGGCGGCCGTGCGCAGCTCGGCAACACAGGCGGCCACGTAGCGGTCCATGAGCGGGTCCCGGTCGGTGTACGTGGCAAAGGCGCAGTAGTCGCAGCGATGCCGGCAGAACGGCACGTGGAGGTAGACCCCGAAGCCCGGGTCCCGGGTCACCGCGACCGGCTCGCTCACCACGACAGGCCGGCCGCCGCCCGGGGGGCGCGCAAGCGGCGATCGAGGTGGACCTCGATCGCCTCGGTGGCAAGGGCCGCCACCTCCCCGGCGCAGTCTGGCGGCGCCGCCGCCAGGACCGGCCCCAGCGCCCCACCCAGCACCCGGCGGACCACCGCCAGGGCCTCGGCGCTCACCGGCCGGCCACGGCGGCACGCCCGGCACAGCGCCCCGCCCTCGACCAGGTCGAACGCCACCAGCTCGGTGGCGTTGGCCGGGGTGCCGCACGACGCGCACCCGTCGAGGATCGGCGTGGCGCCCTCGAGGACCAACGCCTTCAGGAAGAAGGCCGGAACCACCATCGTCGGGTCCCGCTCGAGGTCGGCCAGGGCTCGCAGCGCGCCGACCAGCATCCGGTAGAGCCGGGCGTCGGGGTGGCCCTCCTGGCACACCTGGTCCGCCACCTCGAGCATCGACAGCCCCCGGCCCACCCGGTCGAGGTCCTCACGCACCGTCCGGAAGTGGTCGACCACCTCGACCTGGTTCACGATCTCGAGGTCGCTCCGCCCCTGCCACAGGAGCAGGGCGACGTGTTGCAGGGGCTCGAGGCGCGCGCCGAACCGGCTACCCGTCCGGCGCACGCCCTTGGCCACCGCCCGCACCTTGCCCCGACCCTCGGTCAGGAACACCACGATTCGGTCGGCCTCGCCCAGGCGATAGGTCCGCAGCACCACCGCCCGATCGTGGACGAGGGTCACCGGATGTCGCCCGCCGGTGGCGCCGCGCCCCCCGGGGGGCCATGGTGCTCGGCGGGTGGCGTGCCCCGGCCCGTGAGCTCCGCTCCCGGGCAGTACCGGTCGCCGTCGGGCACCCGGCCGGCGGGGGGGGCAGCGACCGCTCCGCGGCGACCGTAGATGCCCATCCTGTTGTTGAACCAGCTGCCGCCTGCGATCATCCCCACCAATGCCGCGAGGGTCACGAGGCCCTCGGTCACGACGGTGAAGCCCTGGATCGCCAGCCAGCACAGGACAGCCAGGACGGCGATCCCGAGGCCGGCGGCCACCTTGGTCGCGATCACGGCAGGTCCCCCGAGGCCACCAGGCCGCCGTAGCGGCGGTCCCGGCGCTGGTACTCGACGACGGCGTCGAAGAGCTGTTCCCGGCCGATCGCCGGCCAGGGATCGTCGACGAAGACCAGCTCGCTGTAGGCCACCTCCCACAGGAGGAGGTCCGAGATCCGGCGGTCGTCCCCGCTGCGCACGACGAGGTCGGGGTCGGGCATGGCCGGGTCGTAGAGGCTGCCACCGATCGCCGCCTCGTCGACGTCACCCGCCGGCACGGCGGCCTCGGCGAGGCGCCGCACGGCGGCGACGATCTCCCCCCGCCCCGAGTAGCCGATGGCGAGGGTCAGGACCAGCGACGGCCCGGCGCCGGTGCCGCCACCGTCGGCGGTGCCTGCGGGGGGCGTCACGGCGTCGGACGTCACGGCGTCGGGCGTCACGGCGTCGGGCGGGACGACCCCGTCGGGACCGAGCAGCCGCGTGATCACGCCTCGCTCGGCGCTCCGTGCCCCCTTCCGCTCGGGCCAGGCGGCCAGCGCCTCTGCCGACGCCTCGTCGGCACCGGGCACGGCACCGGGCACGGCACC
>JBOGGF010000239.1:0-4915 GCA_050743965.1 Acidimicrobiales bacterium | reverse complement strand
TGCGCCCGTCGCCGGTAGTCGTGCCCCCATCGCCGGCCATCTTGGCATCGCCGCTTGTCGCTCTGGCGTCGGGGTCGCCACGCGTCGGTGCCGAGCCGTCGGCGGCGAGATTGCCGGCAGCGGGCTGCTCTGATCCGACCGTCACGTTCCGGCCGCAGTGAGGCGGTGGATGCATTGGTCGTGCCACCGCACCGTCGGGGTGGCGCTCGGCGCCCAGGCCACATGGTGGTGGGTGCCGAGCGAGGAGGCCCCCAGCAGCGCTGTCACCCGGTGCTTGCCGGCCACCGTCGGTGCCGGCTGCGGTTCGTCCCCTTGCCCCGGGCCGCGGGGCTCGCGCCCTCCGGATCGGTTAAGGGTGCTGGACAACCGCGATGACCCCCATGGCGAGGAAGAGGAGCGTCAGGTAGGTGATCGAGTAGCCGAACAGGCGCATGGCCCGCTGGCGGGTGGGGTCCTTGCGCAGCTGCAGCGCGTACCAGAGGAACCCGGCCCCGAGGACCACGGCGATGCCGAGGTAGACGAGCCCCAGGTGGGCGATCGGACCCAGCACGAGCGTCAGCGCCCACAGGACCACGGTGTACGCGATGATCTGGCGGACGACGTGCTTCACGTCGGCCACCACCGGCAGCATCGGGATCTCGGCCCGGGAGTAGTCGTCGCGATAGCGGATGGCGAGGGCCCAGAAGTGGGGCGGCGTCCAGAGGAACACGATACCGAAGAGCACCAGGGCGGCCCACGACAGGTGCCCGGTGACCGCGCTCCATCCCACCAGCACCGGCACGGCGCCGGCGGCCCCGCCGATGACGATGTTCTGCGGGGAGCTGCGCTTGAGCCAGGCGGTGTAGACCCCCACGTAGAAGGCGGTGGCGGCGATGGCCAGGCCGGCGGAGAGCAGGTTGACGGTCAGCCACAGCAGGAGGAAGGCGGCCACTTCGAGGCCGAGGGCGAAGACGAGGGCCGCGGCCGGCGAGACGGTCCCGGTGACGAGTGGCCGCCCCTTGGTCCGGTCCATGACGGCGTCGATGTCGCGGTCATAGACCATGTTGAGCGCGTTGGCGCCGCCGGCTGCCATCGCCCCACCCGCGAGGGTCAGGACCACGAGGCGTGCCGACGGCACGGTGGACGACGCCACGAACATCGTGGGGACGGTCGTGACGAGCAGCAGCTCGACGATGCGCGGCTTCGTGAGCGCGACGAAAGCACCCACGCGAGTGAGCGCGGGGATCGAACGCCGCCCGACCGTGCGGTCGGCGTTGACCGGGTTCGCCGGAACCTCCACCGGTCCTCACAGTACCCGGTGCAGAGGACCAATGCTTGAGCATTCGAAACGCGCCAGGTAAGAAGGGCCCTACCGGGCCGCCGACCTGCCCCGCGATCCGGGACAGCGCTAGCCTGTCGCTGCCAGGTGCACCTGTTCGATGCTCTCGCCGCCGCAGTGCCGTCCGCCGACCTGCTCTATCCGTTCAGCTTGGGGCTCCTGGCGGCGGTGAACCCGTGCGGCTTCCCCCTGCTGCCCGTCTACCTGGATTTCTTCGTGGGTCGACCCGAGCACGCGCCGACGGCCGTCCGGCTCCAGCGGGCGGTGGTGGCCGGCGGGTGCGCCACCCTCGGCTTCGTCGTCCTCTTCGGGGTGCTCGGCCTGATCACCGAGCTGGGCGTCTCGGTCCTCTCGTCCCGCGTGCCCTTCGCCGCCGGCGTCGTCATGGTGGCGCTGGGGGTGGGCATGGTGGGCGTGGGTGTGGCCACCCTCCTCCGCCACCCTCTTCGCCTCCACCTGCCCGAGCTCGGCTCGGGCGTGGGCCTCCGCCGCCCGGTCGGGCTCGCTGTCTTCGGCCTGTCCTACGGTGTGGCGTCGATCGGCTGCTCGTTCCCCCTCTTCGCCGGCGTCGTCGCCGGGTCGTTCACCCGCAACGGCCCCCTCCACGGCGTGGGCTCGCTCCTCGCCTACGCCTTCGGGATGGGGGTCTTCCTGGCGGCGATGGCCCTGGTGGCGGCGGCGCTGGGCCCGGCTGGGGTCCGCTCGCTGCGCTGGCTCTCCCGGATCGTCCCCTACGTGGGCGGTGCGGTCCTCGTGCTGGTCGGGGCCTACCTCACCCTCTACTGGGTTACCGACCTCGTGGCGCCGGGGACGAGCTCGGCGCCGCTGAGGTGGGTTGCCCGGGTGCAGGCGGCCGTCTCCTCGTTCGTCGGGACACACGTCACCCTCGTGGGAGCGGTGCTGGGTGGGCTGGTCGTCGCCGCCGTGGGCGCCGGCGGTCTTCTCGCCCGGCCACGGTCCCGACCACCGGCGGACCCGGCCGGGCCGGCCCTGCGGCGCGCCGTCGCGACCGAGTCGGCGGAGGAGGGGCCCACCGAGCTCGAGGCGACGCTCGAGGGATGACACGCCCCGCCGAGGCCCACGGCCCACGGTTGGCTGGCAGGATCGGACGGACGCCGGAGCCGGGACCTCGGCGGGTGGACGAGGAACGGGAGCGAGCGGGCTGATGGCGAAGACCGACGGGCCGGCGGCCGAGGAACAGGTCGGAGACCAGACGACGGGGGGTCAGGCGCCGGGGGGAGAGGCGACCGGGGGACCGCCGGCCCCGCCCTCCTCCGGCGGGCCGGCGTCGTGGCGGCGGCGGACCATCGTGAGCCTCGCCGTGGGCGTCCTCCTCGCCGCCGGCGTCGCCTACGTGCTGTCGAGCGGGAGCGGGAGCGGGAGCGGGAACGGGAACGGCGGCACCGGATCGCCGACATCGCCGGCCGTCGTGTCCGGTATCGCCACCGCCCCGGGGGTCTCCAGCGCCGAGGCGCAGCTGCTCACGCTCAACCTCTTCCCCAAGGGCCAGCGACAGCCGGCCCCCGACTTCCACCTGACCGGTCGCACCGGCCAGCCCACCACGCTGGCGCAGTTCCGGGGCAAGGTGGTCATCTGGTCGATCAACGACGACAAGTGCACCAACATGTGCGCCCTGTACGCCCAGGACATCGTCGCCGCCGACCACGACCTCGGCGCGGCGGCCAAGCACGTCGTGTTCGTGGCGGTGAACGCCAACCCGTACCACACGACACCGGCGACACTGGAGTCGTGGTCGGTGACCAACGACCTGGCCAAGCTGCCCAATTGGGTGTACGTCACGGGCACGCCGGCCCAGCTGGCGGCGACGTGGCGCGCGTACCACGTCGTGGTGGAGACGACAGCCAAGAACCGGACGGTGACCCACGACGCCGTCTCGTACTTCGTCGACCCCTCCGGGCACATGCGCGCCATCTCGGACTTCACCAGCGGCTCCATCTCGACCGCCTACTACGCCCACGCCACGGCCCAGATGGCCGTCGACCTCCTGCCGAAGTCCGAGCAGGTCCAGGTGGGCGGACCGCGGATCGCCGCACCGGTCACCGCCGGCGCCACCATCGGCGACCAGGCTCCGAGCTTCCACCTGCGGACAATGAGCACGGGCCAGCCGGTGACGCCGGCGTCCCTCCGGGGGAAGCCGCTGGTGCTGAATTTCTGGTCGAGCACCTGCACGATCTGCGACCAGGAGATGCCGGCCCTGCAGGCGATCGCCGGCGCGTACAAGAGCAAGCTGCGGGTGGTCGGCGTCGACGTGGCGGATCCACGCCGCACCGCCGCGGCCTTCGCCGCCACGGTGGGAGCCCACTACCAGCTCCTGTCCGACGCCCAGGGCACCACGGCCGCCGCCTACCGGGTCAGTGCCCTCCCGGTCACCTTCCTCGTCTCGCCGAAGGGCAAGATCGTCGCCCGGCACCCGGGCGCCCTGACGGCGACAGAGCTGTCGTTCATCCTCGCCGACGACTTCCCCAACCTCCCGGCGTACACACTGCCCACGGCGCCCTGATCCGGGGCGGCGGCGCACCGGGGCCTGTAAGGGCGCGGGTGACCGGGGCGACCGACCGTTCCGTGCGTGGCCACACTCCCCGACGGCGCCTACGCGGCGGCACTGGCGTCACTCGCCGGCGTCGGCCCCCGCGCGCTGCGCACCTGGCTGGACGATGCCGGGCCGGCGACCGTCTGGCGTCGCCTGTGCGAGGGCGAACTGGACCTCCGCTTCACCTCACCCGCCCGGAGGACCGACGTGGCCGGGGTGTGGGAGGCGCACCGGCGGGAGGGCATCGACGTCCTGGTGCGAGGTCGCCCGCCCTACCCTGGCGCCCTCGCCGCCGACGAGGAGGCGCCGGCGGTGCTCTTCGCCCTCGGCGACCCGTCGGTCGTCGACCGGTTCCCCCGGGTCGCCGTCGTCGGCACGAGGACGCCCACCCGCTACGGCCTCGGGGTGGCGGCGCAGCTCGGCGGTGAGCTGTCGGCGGCGGGCACCGCCGTGGTCTCCGGGCTCGCCCTCGGGATCGACGGCGCGGCGCACGAGGGCGCGGTGGCAGCCCGGGTGGCCGCCGCGGCCGATGGTGCCGCGCCGCCCGTCGCCGTGGTCGCCGGCGGCCTGGACCACGCGTACCCTCGCCGGCACGCTCTCCTGTGGCGGCGGGTGGCCGAAGCCGGCGCCGTCCTGTCGGAGGCACCGGTCGGCGCGGCCGACCTCGGCTGGCGCTTCCCGCAGCGCAACCGGATCATCGCGGCGCTCGCCCACGTGGTCGTGGTGGTGGAGTGCCACGCCACCGGCGGGTCGCTCCACACCGTGCGGGCGGCCACTCGCCGGAGCGTCCCGGTGGGCGCGGTGCCCGGTTCGGTGCGGAGCCCGGCGTCCAACGGGACCAACGACCTCCTCGCCGACGGCTGCTTCGTCGTCCGGGACGCCACCGACGTGCTGGTCGCCCTCGGGCTGGCCCGGGCCGGGGCCACGTCACCACGCCGGCTGCCGGCGCAGGGACCGCCGGCGTCCGGGCCGGCTGCCCGCGGGCGAGGAGCAACGCCGCCGTTGTTCACCCTGGCACCTGGTGCGGCCGCCCGCCGACCCCCGCC
>JBOGGF010000238.1:0-5681 GCA_050743965.1 Acidimicrobiales bacterium | reverse complement strand
ATGGACGCGTACCGCGTCACCTGGGTGAGCAGTCAGAAGGCGACGGCGGCCGCCAGGTAGTGCAGCGGCTGGGGGTGCTCGTCGTTGCCGCCGATGGCCGGAGGCTCGTCGCAGTACACGGCGAACTGCCGGCCCTCGTCCGACGTGAGGTCGGCCACCTTGAGCTGGTCACGGATGATGCGGACGTGCGCGCCCTTGGTGAACGGCGTGCCGGCCTCCGGTGCGACGGCCGGGCTCGGTGCCGGGCTGGACGGCCCGACGACGGGGTCGCTCATTGGTCGCCGTGGACCGACATGGCGCCGTCGGGAATGGCCGAGGACTCGCCGTGGGGCTCGATTGTCCAGCTCTTGGCCATGCGGTTGCCCCCCATGGTCAGCATGAAGAAGGCGGCCAGCTCGATGATCTCGGCGTTCGAGTAGTGCTGGTGGAGCTCCTCGTACACCTGGCGGTCCCGGCCGTCGTCGAGGGTGAGCGTGCGGGCGTAGTGGAGGGCGGCCCGGGTCCTCGGGTCCGGGTGCTCCCAGTCGGGAAGGGCGCAGGAGGTCTTCTCCTCGTCGGTGATCCCCGCCGGGGAGGACGTCTGGCGGGAGCAGAATTCGCACCCGATCATCTGGGCGATCTGGATCCGGCAGAGCTCCTTGATGCGGTGCTCGACCAGGCCCTCCCGGTGGAGCATGTCCCAGTACCGGGCGAACTCCTTGGCCACCTCGGCGTTCTGGCCCATGGTCCGGTACCACGACGGCGGCGGGCTCTCGGTGACGGCGGCCCCCTCGATCACCTCGCGGAGCCTGGCGTCGGTCACCTCGTCGTCGGTGAGCTGGGGGACGTTGGGGACGTGGGTCTGGGTCACGGTCGTCATGCTTCCACCATGCGCCGGCTGAGGCATCATGTCCAGTGAGAGTTTGTGATGCTCCTATCATGTCTGTTGATGGAGCTGCGTGACCTGGAGGCCTTCGTCGCCTGCGTGGACCTCGGGAGCATGACCCGGGCGGCCGAGCGCAACCACGTCGTCCAGTCGGCGGTCTCCCAGGCGGTGTCCCGGCTCGAGCGGTCCTGCGGGGTTCGCCTGCTCGAGCGCCAGCGAGGGGGTGTCCGCCCGACCGAGGCGGGCGAGGCCCTCGCCGTCCACGCCAGGGGCGTGCTCACGGCGATGGAGCGGGCGCGAGAGGACATGCAGGCGTTCGCCGGGCTGGAGAAGGGCTCGATCCGCCTGGGCGTCCTCCACACGGCCACCCCGCTCGTGCTCACCCGACTGCTGCGGGCACTGCGGGAGCGACACCCCGGCCTGCGCCTGCACCCCGAGGAGGCGACGGCGGCCGAGCTTGCCGACGGCCTGACCACGGGCACGCTCGACGTCGGCGTCCTGTTCCTCCCGGCCGAGCTGCGCTCGCTCGAGGTGGTGCCGCTGGCGCCCGTCGACCTGGTCGTCATCACCGGTGACCCGAGCGCCGGCCCGGTCGACCTCGCCACCCTGCACGACGCCCCGTGGGTGGCCTTCCCGCCGGAGAACCCCGGGCGCCGATGGCTCGACCAGTCCTGCGCCGGCGCCGGCTTCACCCCGACGATCGCCGCCGAGGTCGGCACCCTGGCCCAGCTGAAGGACTTCGTGGCGGCGGGGGTGGGCCTCGGGATGGTCCCGGCCGGCTCGGTCGAGGTCGAAAGAGCGGCCGGGCTGCTGGGCGGCTCCCCCTTCGCCCCGGCGACCGCCGTCCGTCTCGGCTACGCCTACCGCGCCCCCCAGCCCGGGTTGGCGCCCTCGGCCCTGCGGCGGCTGCTGGAGGACACCTTCGGCTAGCCGTGCGGTGGTGGGTCGAGCGCCTGGACGACGAGCGAGGCGTAGTACTTGGCCCCTGTGCCGTCGAGGTGGACGCCGTCGGGCTCGAAGTACTGGGGGTAGTTGGCGCTGGCGTCGTACCAGTCGACCATGGTGGTGTTCGGGTAGGAGTGGGCCACCTGGGCGATGGTCTGGTTGACCCCCTGCTCCCACGGCCGTGTCTCGCGCGTGTTGACGAGCACGATCTGTTTCATCGGGCCGAGGGCGTTGAGGAGCGACTCCAGCTGTGTCGGCGAGTAGTAGCCGTTCGTGCCGAGCTCGAGGATCAATCGTGTGCCGATGTCCCCCTCGCTCTTCAGCTGCTGTACCTGACCCAGCAGCTGGTAGAGCTGCTGGCCCACCTTGGCGTCGACGACGATCCCCGAGAGCGACTGCTGGAGATAGGGGGCGGCGTCCACCATGATCGAGTCCCCGATGGCGGTCACGCCCTGACCGGTCGGCGGTGGGGGGGGCGCGGTGGTGACGGTGGTGCCGACCACGTGCGGCGGGCTCGTCGTCGTCGAGGGAGGCGCCGCGTGGTGGTGCGCGGGCGGGAGGATGCTCTTGACCGCCGTGGTGGTGGTGGTCGCCGCCGGGATGGCACCGGTGAGGCCGAGCAGGCACAGGAGCCCGCCGGTCGCGACCCCGCCGGTCACGAGCCAGCCCCGCCGGTCGGGGCGCAGGTCCTTCCAGTCGCGCCGGAGCACCCGGGCCCGCACGTGCGCCCACACCGGCCCGAGCGCGCCGCGGCGCACCGGTTGCTCGACGAAGTGCCACGACAGCGCCGAGAGGGCGAAGATGGCGCCCAGCTGCAGCACGTCCCGCAGGGCGTTGCCGTTGGCCCCCTGCGGCGTGGTCAGGACGATGACCGGCACCTGCCACAGGTACATGCCGTAGGAGCGCTCGCCCGTCCAGCGCAGCGGACCGACCCCGAGCACCCGCGCCAGGCGCGCCCCGGGATGGACGCAGACGAGGATGAGCAGCGCGGTGCACACGGAGAGCATCACCATCCCGCCCTGGTAGACGAAGGCGTCGTACTGGCCCGTCTGCCAGTACAGGACGAGGATGCCGGCCAGGGCCGCCGCCCCGGCCGTCTCGAGGATCCGCCGGGCCCCCCGACTCACCGGGGCGAACGCCCGGTCGCGGGGCCAGGCGAAGGCCAGGGCCGCCCCGATCAGGAGGCCGAAGGCCCGGGTGTCCGTCCCGTCGTAGACCCGCGTCGGGTCGGCATAGGGCGTGTAGAGGACCGCCATCTCGATCGCCGAGCCGACCGCCAGGGCGACGGTCGCGCCGATGAGCACCCGCCGGTCCTTGACCCACCGCAGCGCCGCCAGGAGCACCAGGGGCCAGACCAGGTAGAACTGCTCCTCCACCGCCAGGGACCACAGGTGGCCGAGTGCCGCCGGCGGTCCCCACCGGGCGAAGTACGAGACGTGGTCGAAGATGTACCACCAGTTGGAGAAGTAGAAGACCGCAGGGAGCAGGTCGCTGCGCAAGCTCGTCAGCTGCGCCCGGTCGAACAGCGTCGCCCATGCCACGGTGACGAACAGCATCACGAAGAGCGCCGGCAGCAAGCGCCGGCCCCGGCGCCGCCAGAAGTCGCCGAGGGCGTGCTTGACCGGTCCTCCCCGACCGAGCTGGTTCACCAGCAGGTCCGTGATGAGGTAGCCCGAGAGGACGAAGAACACGCCGACGCCGAGCAGGCCGCCGCTCGCCCACCCGAGGTTGAGGTGGTAGGCGATAACACCGAGCACGGCCACCGCCCGGATCCCGTCGAGCGCCGGGCTGTACGACCGGTTTCCCTCGACTGGCCTAGGCACCGCGTTCCTTCGTCGGCTTCGTCGGCTTCGTCGGCGAGGCGATGATCGTGGGCACTTGGGATTGATTGTTGCAGCACCCGCCCCGCCGGTCGCGCACGGTGGGCTCACCAGCCGCTTCGCGCCGGCGCGGTGTGGGAGTGGCGAGTGGTGGCGAATTCCCGCGGTGACGTGCACCGGGGTTGCGCTCCGTGGGCTCTGCGGTGGCGAGCGGTCTCGGCCCCGGGACGGTGGCCGTGACGAGGCCGAAGCCCGGCCGAAGGGGAGGCGGTTCGTCTAGACCGGGATCGACTGGGCGAAGTGGAAGACGTCGTCGGGATCGACCGAGCGCTTCACCTCGACGAGCCGGGTCAGGTTGGCTCCGTAGTACGCCTGTTGCCAGTCGGCCAGCGTCGGGTCGAGGTAGTTCTGGTAGGCGCCGTGGGTGTACGGCGCCACCGCCCGTGTCGCCAACCGGAGCCAGGAGCTCGCTGCCGTCACGACCGACGGCGACGCCGTGGCGGTCCATGTGACGCTGTACTGCACACCGGCCAGCTCACCGCGGTGGACGAACGCCGTGGCGTCCGCGGCCACCTGGTTGATGGCGCCGCCATACGAGTCGAAGACGAACCCGCCTCCTGCGGCGCCGTCCGCCAGAGTGCTCACGGCGTCACCGCCGACACGTACGCCGACTTGGCGGCGAACGACGCACGGCTCAGCGTGCCGGCAGGGTCCTGGGACGGAAGGTGGCACTGGGCGACCGTCTTCCCCTCGCATCCGGCCTCGACCAGCATGGCGTCGAGGTAACCTGACGGCCCGACGAAGTCGTAGGTCGGGGCGCTGCCGATCGCGGTGTGCAAGGGGGCGAGCGCTGCGGACAACGCCGGCACCTGGCCGCAGAAGACCCCGTTGACCCGGCAGCGGGCAGTGCCGGCCCCCGCGAGCAGCTGGCAGTTCGACCACAGCGCCGGCGGGGTCCCGGGTAGCCACTCCTGCCATGCCGACAGCACGTCGCCGGCGGCCGTCCACGGCCAGTCCATGGTGAAGAGGGCGATCGGCGGGATCGGGTGGACCCGGAAGGTGAACGAGGTGGCGATGCCGAAGTTCCCGCCCCCGCCACCGCGGCTCGCCCAGAAGAGGTCGGGATGGCGGGAGGCGTCGCACCGCACCAGGCGCCCGTCGGCCGTCACCACGTCGAGCGAGACCAGCTGGTCGCACGTGAGCCCGTAGTTGCGGCCGAGGACCCCGACGCCGCCGCCGAGCGTGAGACCGGCGATGCCGACGGTGGGGCACGACCCGCCCGGGAGGAGGACGCCGGACGCGCCGAGCACCTCGTAGCAGTCGATGAGCCGGGCGCCGGCGCCAATGGCGACGGTTGCACGGTCCGGGGCCACGCGCACCGAAGCCATCGACGCCACGTCGACCACCAGGCCCGGGCAGGAGGAGTACCCGCCGTAGGAGTGACCTCCCGATCGGGCGGCCAGGTCGACGCCGGCGTGGCGGGCGAAGTGGACGCAGCGCTGGACGTCCGCTGCCGACCGGCAGAAGGCGATGGCAGCGGGGGCGATGCCGTCGAAGCGGCGGTTGTAGAGCTTCCGGTCGGTGTCGTACGAGGGATCGGACGGCAGGACGAGCCGTCCCTCGAGCGAGGCGCCGAGCGAGCGCCAGTCGACGGGTCGCGAGGGCAAGGTCACCGCCGAGGTGCTGGTGCCGACCTTTCCGCCACCGCCACGTCCGCAGGCCGTGGCGGCCGGACCGAGCATTGCCGCGGCCACACCGGCGCCGGCCCGCCGGAGGAACTGCCGGCGGTCCATCGGTGCCTTCCCCCCGTGCACCGCCCGGACGCTATCGGGCCTCGGTAGGGTCACCGTGAGCGAACGGGAGGCGAGGTCCATGGCGAGCGAGGTGCGTGGCGTGGTGGCGAAGGCCAAAGGTGAGCCGGTCTCGATCGAGACCGTGGTCGTCCCCGACCCGGGCCCCGGCGAGGCGATCGTCACCGTGCAGGCGTGCGGCGTGTGCCACACCGACCTCCATTACCGAGAGGGCGGGATCAACGACGACTTCCCGTTCCT
>JBOGGF010000237.1:0-2816 GCA_050743965.1 Acidimicrobiales bacterium | reverse complement strand
CGTGAGGAGGGCCGCCCGGTCCGGGCCGAACGCCGCCAGCGCCGCCGGGACCGGCTCGCCCGACAGAAGGGCAGCCAGGGCCGCGGCCGTGAGCGGCGTGAGCAGGATGCCGTTGCGGTAGTGACCGGCGGCCACGGCGAGGCCGGGGACGTCAGTCCAACCGACGAAAGGGCAATTGTCCGGCGAACCGGGCCGCAGCCCCGCCAGGCACTCGACCAGCTCCAGCTCGTCGACGCCCGGGACCAGCGACCGGGCGTCGTCGAGCAGCGTATGGACCGCGCCTGCCTGCACGGTGGTGTCGAAGCCCCGTTCCTCCGAGGTCGCGCCGACGACCACGTGGCCGTCGGCCCGGGGCACGAGGTAGCAGGACCGACCGTGGACCAGGCCCCGCACGGTCCGCTCGAGGAGCGGGTGGTCGGCCGGGCCCCGCAGGCGCATGACGTGACCCTTCACCGGGCGTACCGGCGGGAGCGAGCCGGTCGGCACCCCGGGGAGGTCGCCGGTGGCGGCACCGGCGCACGCCACCACCGCGCCGGCCGCCAGCTCGCCGGCTTCGGCACAGCCCACGCCCCGGACGGTGCCGTCTGGTCCCGTCAGGACCGACGTCACCCGGTCCGCCACCGTCGCCACCCCGGCGGCGGCGCACGCCTCGAGGAGCGCAGCGACCAGCCGGCGATTGTCGACCTGGTGGTCACCGGGGACCTCGGCGCCTCCCCGGATCCCGGGCGCCAGGGATGGGACGAGGCGCCGGCACTCGCTGCCCGAGAGCCGGCGGGCGTCCAGGCCGAGGGCCTGCTGGTAGGCGAGGAGCTGGTCGATCACTGCCCGGTCGGAGGGATCGGCGGCGACCGCCACCGTGCCGCACGGGCGGTAGCCCACGTCGGCGCCGGTCTCCTCGGCCAGGGCGGCGGCGAACGACGGCCAGCAAGCGGCGGCCTCGGTGAGGAGCCGGACGAGGACCTCCTCGCCGAAGGTGGCCTCGGTGACCGGTGCGAGCATCCCGGCGGCCACCCACGAGGCGCCGTGGCCGGGCGTCGGGTCGACCACCGTGACCCGGAGCCCCGCCCGGGCGGCCTGCCACGCGCCGGCCAGCCCGATGACCCCGCCGCCCACGAAGACCGCGTCGGCCGCCATGCGGTCGATCCTACGGTGGCCAGTCGATCGATGGCCGTTCAATCGGTGACCGGTCCGGCGGCGGTATAATGGTCGAACTGCGGCAGGGCCAGCGTCGTCCCGGGCGGCAGCACTCCACTTGTATAGGTGCCGTCGGCGCGCCAGCGACGATGGCCACGAGGCCCGGGAGACGACGACCGTGGACACCCTGACGGCTGGTGCCGCCAGCAGCACGCCCCAGCGCCCGCGCGGCGGCCTGTACGACGCGCGCTTCGAGCACGACGCGTGCGGCGTCGGCATGGTCGCCGACCTGCACGGGCAACCGAGCCACCAGGTCGTCGAGCAGGGCCTGACCGTGCTCGAGCGGCTGGCCCACCGCGGTGCGTCGGGTGCCGAGGTCGACACCGGCGACGGCTCCGGGATCCTCGTCCAGGTCCCGCACCGCCTCCTGGTCGAGCTGGCCGGCGAGGCGGGGGTGGCGCTGCCCGGCCGCGGCCGGTACGCCACCGGGACCGTGTTCCTGCCCCAGGATCCCGACGACGCCGCCAAGGCCCGGGCCCAGTTCGGCGCCACCGCCGCCGAAGAGGGCCTCGATGTCCTGTGGTGGCGGGAGATGCCGGTCGACGCCTCGACCCTGGGGAACGCCGCCCGCCGGGCCCAGCCCCGCATCGACCAGGTGTTCGTGGCGCCGGCCGAGCCCGGCGCCGGCGACGCGTCGCCCGAGGAGTCCCTCGCCCTCGACCGCCTGGCGTTCGTGCTGCGCAAGCGGGTGGAGCGACGGGTCGAAGCGGTCTATGTCCCGTCACTGTCGTCCCGGACTCTCGTCTACAAGGGCATGCTGACGTCGCACCAGCTGCGGACGTTCTACCCCGACCTCTCCGACGAGCGGATGGAGAGCGGCCTGGCCCTGGTGCACTCGCGCTTCTCGACCAACACGTTCCCGAGCTGGCCCCTTGCCCACCCGTACCGCTACCTGGCACACAACGGCGAGATCAACACCCTGGCCGGGAACCGCAACTGGATGAGGGCCCGTGAGGCGCTGCTGGCCACCGACCTGGTCCCCGGCGACCTGTCGCGCGTGTACCCCGTGGTGACCCCGGGAGCGAGCGACTCGGCCACCTTCGACGAGGTGCTCGAGCTCCTCCATCTCGGCGGGCGCTCGCTGCCCCACGCCGTGCTAATGATGATCCCCGAGGCATGGGAGAACAACGAGGACATGGACCCGGCCCGCCGGGCCTTCTACCGGTACCACTCCTCACTCATGGAGCCCTGGGACGGACCGGCGGCGGTGGCCTTCACCGACGGCACCGTGGCCGGAGCCGTGCTGGACCGCAACGGGCTCCGCCCGGCGCGTTACTGGGTGACCGACGACGGGCTGGTGGTGCTGGCCAGCGAGGTCGGCGTGCTCGACCTGCCGGCATCGAGCATCGTCCGCAAGGGTCGGCTACAGCCCGGCCGCATGTTCCTCGTCGACACGGCGCAGGGCCGCATCGTCGACGACGACGAGACGAAGGCCTCGCTGGCGGCCGAGCACCCCTACGACGAATGGCTCCGCCGTGACCAGGTGGCCCTGGCCGAACTGCCGCCGCGCAGCATGCTCACCCCCCAGCACGCCAGCGTGGTCACCCACCAGCGACTCTTCGGGTACACCACCGAGGAGCTGCGGATGATCCTCGCGCCGATGGCCCGCAACGGCGCCGAGC
>JBOGGF010000236.1:0-6123 GCA_050743965.1 Acidimicrobiales bacterium | reverse complement strand
AGATGTGGGCGTCGTCCTGGGTCATCCCCCGCACCCGGGTGAGGCCGTGGACCACGCCCGACTTCTCGTACCGGTAGATGGTGCCCAGCTCGAACAGGCGCAGGGGCAGCTCCCGGTACGACCGCTGCCGGCTCCGGTAGATGAGGATGTGGAACGGGCAGTTCATCGGCTTGAGGTAGTACTCGTTGCCCTCGTCGACCACCATCGGCGGGAAGATGGCGTCGCCGAACGACTGTAGGTGGCCCGACAGCTCGAACAGGTCCTGCTTGGTCACGTGGGGGGTGTAGACGAACTCGTAACCGGCCTCGGCATGCCGCCGGCGCGAGTAGTCCTCTATCTCCCGCCGGATGATCCCGCCCCGGGGATGGAACACCGCGAGCCCGGGGCCGATCTCCTCGGGGAAGGAGAAGAGGTCCAGCTCGGCACCGAGCTTGCGGTGGTCCCGACGGTCCGCCTCCTCCAGCCGGTGCAGGTGGGCGGCAAGGGCCTCGGCCGACTCCCAGGCGGTACCGTAGATGCGCTGGAGCTGCGGCCGCTTCTCGTCGCCCCGCCAGTAGGCCCCGGCCACCCGCATCAGCTTGAAGTGACCGAGACGCCGGGTGGAGGGCACGTGGGGCCCCCGGCACAGGTCGGTGAACGTCGGCGAGTTCCAGTAGGTGGACACCGAGGGGACGCCGTGACCGGCGGCCGCCTCGTCCGGTGCGGCGTCGACCTCCTCGGCGCCCCGGCCGACCGCCTGGATGATCTCCCGCTTGAACGGCTGACCGTCGAACAGGGCCAGCCCCTCGTCGATCGAGTGCTCGTGGCGGACGAACGGCTGGTCCTCGGCGATGATCGCCCGCATCCCGGCCTCGATCCGCTCCAGGTCCTCGTCGGTGAAGTGAGCCCCACCGGGAAGCTCGAAGTCGTAGTAGAAGCCGTCGGCGATCACCGGCCCGATGGCGAAGTGCGCTCCCGGCCAGAGTCGCAGCACCGCCTGGGCCAGGACGTGGGCGGTCGAGTGCCGCAGCACCTCGCGACCGGCCTCGGTCGTCGCCGTCACGATGGCGACCTGCTCCCCGTGGTGGAGGGGGACCGACAGGTCGGCCAGGCGGCCGTCGACCTCCGCCGCCACCGCCGCCTTGGCCAGGCCCCGGCCGACGGACTGGGCCAGCTCCGACGCCGTGGCACCCTCTGGCAGCTCCCTCGCCGAGCCGTCCGGGAGCCGGACCGTCACCGTGGCTGCCATGTCGTCGCGCCTCTCTCTTCCTGTACCGATCTCCACCGGGTCGTTCCTGCCCGGCCGGCGTTCCTGCCCGGCCGGCGTTCCTGCCCGGCCGGCATTCCTGCCCGGCCGGCGTTCCTGCCGGGCCGACGTCCCCCTGGGCCGATGCCGAGGCGCCGTCCTGGGTCGAGGCCGCCAGCGTAGGCGCGGCCGGTGGCCGCGGCTCCCCGTTCAGGGCTCGAGGCCGATGCCGAGCAGCGCGGCCCCGGCTCGGACCGACCGGCCCTGCCGGGCGAGTTCGTCGAGCACCACCAGCGCACCGGGGGTGTCCAGGTCGTCGTCGAGCCGCGCCCGCACCCCGGCGAGGCCGGCATCGTCCCCCGCCCCATCCCCATCCCCGTCCCCGTCCCCGGATGGTCCCTGGCCATGCGCCGCGGTCCGCCACCGGGCGAGGCGGTCGGCCGCCGGAGCGAGGTCGCCGTCGGACCACTCCCAGTCGCGCCGGTAGTGGTGCCCCAGCAACGCCAGGCGGACCACGGCCGGCTCCCAGTCCTTCAGCAAGTCCCCGACGAACACCAGGTTGCCGAGGGACTTCGACATCTTCTCGCCATCCAGGCTCACCAGGCCGACATGGAGCCAGTGCCGGACGAACAGCTGGCCCGTCACGGACTCGGACTGGGCCGTCTCGCACTCGTGGTGGGGGAAGACGAGGTCCCGGCCGCCACCATGGAGGTCGACGGTCCGCCCCAGCTCCCGCATGGCCAGGGCCGAGCACTCGATGTGCCAGCCGGGTCGCCCGGGGCCCCAGCGCGACTCCCATGCCGGCTCGTCGGGCAGCGAGGGCTGCCACAGGACGAAGTCGAGCGGGTGCCGCTTGTGGGGGTCGTCGGGATTGCCGCCGTGGACCGCCGCCAGCCGGAGCATCTCGTCCTCGCCGAAGTGGCTCAGCTTGCCGAAGTCCGGGAACGTGGCGACGTCGAAGTAGACCGCACCACCGGCCCGGTAGGCGTGTCCGCGGTCGAGGGCCTCGCCGATCAGCGACAGAATGTCGGGGATGGCCGAGGTGGCGCGGGGCTCGGAGTAGACGGGGAGCAGCCCGAGCGCGGCCATGTCGGTGTCGAAGCGGGCCATTTCCTCCGCCGCCAGGTCGAGGTAGTGGACGCCCAGCTCGCGGGCTTTGCGCAGGATGTCGTCATCGACGTCGGTGACGTTGCGCACGCAGCGGGCCTCGTGGCCCAGATCCCGGAGGCGACGCTGGAGGACGTCGAAGGTCAGGTAGACGGCGGCATGGCCGAGGTGGGCGGCGTCGTAGGGCGTGATACCGCAGCTGTAGAGCGTGGCCACGGGGCCTGGCTCGAAGGGAACGACCGCCCGGCGGCCCGTGTCGTAGAGCCGCATCACTGGTCGAGCGACATTCGTTGGACCCGGCACTGTCGCCGTCAGATGCCGGCGAGCTTCAGGGTGCTGTGGGCCCGGTAGCGGATGTTGAGCGTGATGCACACGGCGGTGAACGCCTCGACGGCGGCCGCCTGGCTCAGGCTCCCGGCGTCGAGGGGGCGGAGCCCCTCGATCCGCTCGACCAACGCCATGGTCTCGGCAGTGGCGTCCGGGTCGTCGGCACACACGAGCACGTCGGCCATGAGCCCGGCGTCCAGGTTCGCCATCTCCGCCGCCGGCAGGTGGTGGAAGGCCGCCGCCACCCGGGCCGCCGGCGCCGCCGCCTGAACGGCGGCCGCGATCGACCCGCGAGGCGGGACGAGCGCCAGCATCTCGCGCCCGTCCTTGGCCAGCGCGTTCGCCATTGAGATCACGACCTTCCCCGCCAGGTCGTCGGCCACGGACCGTACGGTGCCGCCCGCCCCCTCCCACGGGGTGGCGACAACGATCATGGGCGCCGTCGCCGCCTCGGCGTTGACCACCCCGGCGATGGCACCGGCCAGGCGATCCGGCCACTTGGCGACCGTCTCCGAGGCCACCTGCGCCGCCCGCCCGGCATCGCGCGAACCCAGCCCGACGGACAAGCCGGTGGCCGCCAGCCGGAGCGCCAGCCCCCGTCCCGCCGGCCCCGTGCCTCCGAGTATCCCTAGGTCCATCGGCTCACTGTGGCACAGGGTCGGGGGCGTGGCGCCAAACGACGCCCCCCTCGGCAGCGATCCCGGCCCGCGTGCCCGAGCAGCGCGCGGCGCGCTGCGGCTCCATGCCATGCAGCTCCATCCCATGCAATAGCCTCGCCCGCCATGGGCTTGCTCGAAGGAAGACGGATCCTGGTGACCGGTGTCCTGACCGACGCCTCTCTCGCCTTCGCCGTGGCGCGGCTGGCCCAGGCCGAGGGAGCCGAGGTCGTCCTGTCCGGCGCCGGGCGGGGCCTGTCGCTCACGCGCCGGACGGCCCGCAAGCTCTCGAGCGAGGTCGACGTCCTCGAGATCGACGTGACGTCCTCCGAGCAGCTCGCCGCAGCCGCCGAGACGCTCGGCGCCCGCTGGGACCGCCTCGACGGGCTGCTCCATGCCATCGGCTTCGCCCCGCCCTCATGCCTGGGCAGTGGGATGTTCGCCGCCGACTGGCCCGACGTCTCGACGGCACTCGAGATCTCGGCGTACTCCCTCAAGGCGCTCACCGGCGCGTTCCTCCCCCTCCTCGAGGCGGCCGGTGGCGCCGGCGGGGCATCCATTGTCGGCCTCGACTTCGATGCCACGGTCGCCTGGCCGCTCTACGACTGGATGGGCGTGGCCAAGGCGGCCCTGGAGTCGCTCACCCGGTACCTCGCCAAGGAGCTCGGTCCCCGCGGCATCCGGGTCAACCTGGTGGCCGCCGGTCCGGTCCGCACCATGGCGGCCAAGTCGATCCCCGGCTTCTCTGCCTTCGAGGACACGTGGGGCGACCGCGCACCGCTCGGGTGGGACGTCAACGACGCCGACGTGGTCGCCCGGGCCTGCGTCGCCCTCTTCTCGGACTGGCTGCCCAAGACGACCGGCGAGCTGCTGCATGTCGACGGCGGCGTCCACGCCATCGGGGCCTGAACCGCCGCCGTCGGCGCTTCACCGCAGGCGGCGCTGACGGGCCGGCGCGAGCCACCCGCCCGGGCCGGCGTGTTTGCGCCGGCGCCCCGGGGGGAACGCACGCCCTTCGCGACGATTGCGGAGGGAAGCACCATGTCCCGTCATCACAGGCCACGCATTGCAGCACTGGTCGTGCTGGCCGTCCTCGTCGGGGCGGCGCTCACCCTTCCGGCGCTGGGCGCTGCGGGTAGCGGGGCGGCGGCCGCAGCCGGAAGCGAGCGCGGCGGCGGGAGCCCTGCCGCAGGAGGAACCGCGTCGACCTCGACCGACCCACCGGGGCCGGCGGCGAACCCCCCCGGCGCGCCGGCCTGCGCCCCGCCGGTGCGGACCTGGTCCGTGCCCCAGCTCGCGTCCCAGCTGCTCATGGTCCTGGGGAAGTTCACATCGATGAGCGCCGCCGCGCCGGCGGCGGCGGCCGGCGTCGGCGGCATCGACCTCCTCGGCCAGCCGCCCGCCGGGTCCGGGGTTTCCATCGCCGCCGGCATCGCCTCGCTCCGGGCCGACGCCGCCGGGTCCGGGGCGGTGACGCCGTGGTGGTCGACGACAGAGGAGGGCGGCGAGGTCACACGCCTGGCCGGCGTCGTCGGGGCCATGCCGTCCGCCCGCCAGCTCGCGTCGACCTCGACGACCGCCATCACCGCCACGGCCCGGCAGCAGGGCACGGCGATGCGCTCGCTCGGGCTCACGATGAACCTGGCCCCGGTGCTCGACACGGCACCCGCGACCGACACGATCGCCGCCGAGAACACCCGGTCCTTCAGCGACACAGGCCACGTCGCCGGCGCCGACGGGCTGGCTTTCGCCCGCGGCATGCTGGCGGCGGGGATCGAGCCGGTGGTCAAGCACTTCCCCGGGCTCGGCCATGCCAACGCCGACACCGACACAGGCCCGGCGACCGACCCGCCGCTCTCGACACTCCAGAATGACGACCTCATCCCCTTCGAGGAGGCCGCCGCCGCCGGGCTGCCCGTGGTGATGGTCGGCCACCCGATCGTCCCCGGCCTGACGAACGGGAAGCCCGCCAGTGTCTCCCCTGCCACCTACACGTACCTGCGGACAACCGTCGGCTTCTCCGGGGTGGCCATGACCGACAGCCTGAGCGCGGGCGCGATCTCGGCCGCCGGGTACGACGAGGCCTCGGCGTCGGTGGCCGCCATCGAGGCGGGGGCCGACCTCGCCCTCGTCGACGCCGCCACATGGCAGGCCAGCGCCTCGGCCCTCGAGCACGCCATCGAAGGCGGCCAGCTCCCGGTCGCCCAGGCCCGAGCCGCCGCCACCCGCATCGTGGCCGCCAAGGCGATCCCGACCTGCCCGACGGTGGGGATGACGGCGGCACCTGCCGGCACCGGCTACCGACTGGCGAGCTCGGGCGGCGGCGTGGCGAGCTTCGGCTCCGCCCGGGCCCTCGGCTCGATGGGCGGCAGGCCCCTCAACCAGCCCATCGTGGGGATGGCGGCGACGCCGACAGGCGGGGGCTACTGGGAGGTCGCCAGTGACGGGGGCATCTTCAGCTTCGGCAACGCCGCGTTCTCCGGCTCGGACGGGTAGCGGGACCATCGCGCGAGCTGCGAGGCTGGGCGCCCGCGCGCCCGGCCTCCACGAGGACCTCGACCACGGCCGCTAATTCGACGGGCGAGCCGGGCTGCCGGCCACGGCCAGGCGCACCGCCGACGCCAGGTCCTCCGCCGTCACCTCCCCCACCCCGACATGGCGGGCCCCCATGGCGGCCGCCAGCGCACGGGCCAGCCCGAGCCGGGGCCCCGTCCCGCCCTCGCAGTCGACCACCAGGGCGGCGACCCCCGCCGCGCGCACGGCGCCCGCTGCCGCCATCGCCGCCCGGACCGGGTCCTCGCCTCCCGG
>JBOGGF010000235.1:0-2635 GCA_050743965.1 Acidimicrobiales bacterium | reverse complement strand
GGCTCGGGGATCGGGGCCCAGACGAACATCGTCCCCTTGGGCTTGGTGATGTTCCACCCGATGCGGTTGAGACCGTCGCAGAGCGTGTCGCGCCGGCCGATGTAGATCTCGTTGACGACCTTCGGATATTCGGTCGCCTCGTTGAGCGCAACAATCGACGCGATCTGGATCGGTTGGAACGTGCCGTAGTCGAGGTAGCTCTTCAGCTTGGTGAGCGCCTGCACGATCTCGGCGTTGCCCACGAGGAACGCCACCCTCCACCCGGCCATGGAGAAGCTCTTGGTCATCGTGTAGAGCTCCACCGCCACGTCCTTGCCCCCGGGGACCTGGAGGACCGAGGGCGGGTCATAGCCGTCGAAGCCGAGATCGGCGTAGGCGAAGTCGTGGACGAGGACGACCCCGTGCTCCCGGGCGAACGCGACCAACCGCTCCATGAAGGCGTAGTCGACGCAGGCGGTCGTCGGGTTGTGCGGGAACGACAGCACGATGACCCGGGGCTTGGGCCACGTGCTCTCCCACGTCTCCATGAGCGAGTCGAAGAACGCGTCCCCAGGCTCGGGCGGATCGACGGCCGGCTCCCCCGACGGGCCGCTCCCGTGCCTGGCGGACGGGACCTTCGGCCCCTCCAGGGGGATCTGGCGGATGTCGGCGCCGGCGAAGAGGGGGGCGTAGATGTGGATCGGGTACGACGGCGACGGGACGAAGGCGGTGTCGCCCGGGCCGACCAGGACCCACATGAGGTGAGACAGGCCCTCCTTGGCTCCGATGGTGGTCACCACCTCGGTCTCGGGGTCGAGCTCGACGTCGAACTTGCGCAGATAAAGGTCGGCGACGGCCCGCCGGAGCTTGGGGATGCCCTTGGAGGACGAGTAGCGGTGGTTCCGGGCGTTGTGGGCCGACTCGGCCAGCTTCTCCACCGCGACGTCGGGCGACGGGAGGTCCGGGTTGCCGAACCCCAGGTCGATCACGTCCTTGCCGGCTCGCCGGGCCTCGAGCTTCAGCGAGTCCATGGTGGCGAAGACGTAGGGCGGGAGCCCGTTGATACGGCGGAAATCCATCGCCAGAGGCTACCGCCCTCCGGGCTCGGGGCCGGGCCAGTCCGGGGCCGTCGTGGCGGCCGCGGCCAGCTCTTCGAGGTCCACCGGCCAGCCGTAGACGACCCAGGTGGCCCCGGCAGCGGCCAGCGCCGCCACTTCGGACGCCAGCAGACGGCCCCCGGGCGACGGTCCGGCCCAGGTCACCTCCCCCCTCGCCGCCTGGGACGCCACCCGGTCGGGTGAGGCCTCCCACAGGTTGACGGCGGCCCCCTCGGCCTCGGCGACCGCTCGAGTGGCGGCCGACCCGTCGCCCACCCAAGCCGGCACGCCCCGCCCCTGCACCGCCCGCACGCAGTCCCGCAGTGCCGACCGGCGCTCGTGCGCCGGGACGTAGGCGACGCCGTAGGCTTCGTTCTCCCCGGCGCTCAGGCGGTCGCCGGTGCCCAGCCCCACCACCACCCGCCCCGGCGCCAGTGCCCGGAGGGCGTCGACCTCCGCCAGTAGGACGTCGTCGGGCACGAGCCCGACCCTGGCCACCAGCGGTCCCAGGCGCACCCGACCGGTCGACGCCGCCACGGCGCCGAGGAGGGGGAACGGGGCGAGCGCCGGCCGGGCGGGCTGCCCGAGCGGCCACAGGTGGTCGTAGCAGAAGACCCCGTCGACGCCCGCCGCGTCCGCCCGGCTCGCCGCCACCAGCGCCGGTGCCGCCGTCTCCTGGAAGGCCGGGAGGATCACCCCGGTCCGTACCGGTGCCGGATGCGCCGCGGTCACCCGTCCCTCGCCAGGAGCGCCGCGCCGACGGCGCCGGCCCGCTCGCCGAAGGTGGCCGGGACGACACCGATGGCAGGCCGGGCGCGGCCGCCCTCGACCAGCTCGGCGAACGCCCGGCGGGTCGGGCCGAGGAGCAGCTCCCCCACCCCGGCCAACCCGCCACCGACGACGACGACCTGCGGGTCGAGGACGGCGGCCAGGTTGGCTAGGCCCATGGCCACCCACCATCCCAGGTCGTCTAGGACCCCGAGCGCCCCCGGGTCCCCGGCCGCGGCGGCCCGGGTGACGTGCTCGCCCCGCACCAGCTCCGGGTCACCGCCGGCGAGGGCCACCGCGTCGTGGAGGCGCCCGGCGAAGGCCGCCTCGCGGGCCAACCGGCCGAGGCCGGCGCCCGAGGCGTAACGCTCCCAGCAGCCCCGACGGCCGCACGGACACGGGGTGCCCGCGGGGTCCACCACCACGTGGCCGACCTCGCCGGCGAAGCCGAAGGCTCCCGCCAGCACCCGGCCCCCGCTCACCACCCCCCCGCCGATCCCGGTCCCGAGGGTGACGACGAGTGCCTCGTCCGCACCCCGGGCGGCGCCCAGCCGCAGTTCGGCCACGGCGGCGCAGTTGGCGTCGTTGTCGACCCGGATCGTGGCACCCGGGAGCCGCTCGGCCAGCAGGCCGCCCATGTCGGCACCGACGGCGCCGGGGAGGTTGGGCGAGAAGCGCAGCACGCCGCTGCGCCGGTCGACCATGCCCGGCACCCCCACGCCGATGGCCAGGGCGCCGGTCGGCGCCGGGTCGTGGGGCGGTGCCGCCGGGCCAGCCGGGCCAGCCGGGCC
>JBOGGF010000234.1:0-5626 GCA_050743965.1 Acidimicrobiales bacterium | reverse complement strand
GGGCGCGGTCCCCGGCTCCCGGCCCGGAGAGGCCGGTCCCGGGTCGACCCCCGGCCCCGGACACGACGAAGCCGGTCCGGGGGCATCGCCCCGCCGGGTCCTTTGACCGATGCCTGCGCGCTGGAGGGGCGTCATCGAGGAGGACCGGGACCTCCTCCCGGTCGGTGCCGGCTCGCCGGTGGTGACCCTGCTCGAAGGCGGGACCCCGCTGGTCCCCGCCCCCCGCCTCTCCGAGCGGGTCGGGTCGAAGGTCTGGCTCAAGGTCGAAGGGGCCAACCCCACCGGTTCCTTCAAGGACCGGGGCATGACGCTGGCCATCTCCAAGGCGGTCGAGGAGGGAGCCAAGGCGGTGGTGTGCGCGTCGACCGGCAACACGTCGGCGTCGGCCGCCGCCTATGCCGCCCGGGCCGGCGTGGCCTGCGCCGTCCTCATCCCCGAGGGCCACATCGCCCTCGGGAAGCTGGCCCAGGCGCTCGTCCACGGTGCCCGCGTCCTGCAGGTGCGGGGGAACTTCGACCAGGCGTTGGCAATCGTGCGGGAGCTGCCGAACCTCGCCCCGATCACCGTCGTCAACTCGGTCAACCCGCACAGGATCGAGGGCCAGAAGACCGGCGCCTTCGAGATCGTGGACGTCCTCGGGGACGCCCCCGACGTCCACTGCATCCCTGTCGGCAACGCCGGCAACATCACCGCCTACTGGCGCGGCTACCTCGAGTACCGGGCGGCGGGCCGGTCGACCCGGCTGCCGCGGATGCTCGGCTTCCAGGCGGCGGGCGCCGCGCCGATCGTCCTCGGCCACCCGGTCGAGCACCCCGACACCGTCGCCACCGCCATCCGCATCGGCAACCCGGCCAGCTGGTACTCGGCCGCCGCCGCCGCCAGCGAGTCGAGGGGCGCCATCACCGCCGTGACCGACGAGCAGATCCTGGCCGCCTACCGCTTCCTGGCCGAGGAGGAATCGGTGTTCTGCGAGGCGGCGTCGGCGGCCTCCGTGGCCGGCCTCCTCGAGTACGGCGTGCCGGAGGGCTCGACGGTCGTCTGCGTCCTCACCGGCCACGGCCTGAAGGACCCCGACCTGGCCATCAGCCAGATCACCGTGCCCGAGGTGGTGGCCCCGGAGCTCGACGCCATCCTGTCCAAGCTCGCCGTCTGATCCCCACAGGACGTGGGCTGGTCGTCCTGCGGGTTCGCGGCAGAGGGAATGCGCGGGGCGGCCCGGGCGTTGGCCAGAGGTGCAGGATTGCCCGCGAAGGACGCGATGGTTGCCGCACCCGTTGCCAGCCGCTAGGATGGGACCATCCCACCGAAGCAACGGAGCGTTCGTCGCTGGCCGTAGCCGGTCCCTGCACGACGGATCCGTCGCCGGTGGTAATCGGGGGAAGGCCTGCCCGGCGCACGTCCTTCGTCCGTTTCCGTTTTTCCCCTCATTACGTGTCGTGTCGCCACACGTGCGATCCTTCACGAGATAGGAGACCGATGACTGCGGAGCAGCAGCTCGAACGGTCGGTGCTCGAAGGCAAGGAGCGAGAGGAGCTACACGCGATCGCCCAGGCGATGTCGCTCAAGACGACCTCGCGCACGAAGAAGGCCGACATAATCGACCGGATCCTCGAGGCGACCGGGGTGACGCCGGCCGGCGCCGACGGGAACGGCAACGGTCACGGCGCCGAGGCGAGGACCGAGGCTGCCAACGGCAACGGGGCCGGGGGTCGCCGTGGCCGGACGGCCGAGGCGGCCGAGGCTGGCGACGCTGCCCAGTCGGCCAGCCGTGGCGAGGCCAGCGGTGAGGCCACGGCCGTGACCCCGACCGAGCCGGCCCCGACCGAGCCGGCCCCGACCGAGGCACCGGCGCCGGGCGGGTCGAACGGGGCAGGGAGCTCGAACGGCAGGGGTGGCAGCGGCCATTCGCAGGCGACCCACGGGCAGCGCCAGCGCACCAACAACCAGGCGGTCAACGCCGAGCCGGGCAACCGCCGGGGCCGACGCCGCCGGGGCCGGGAGCGCGGCAGCGGCAGCGGCAGCGGTGAGCGCGAGCTCCAGGGTGGCGGCAGCCAGGACGCGGCGTACCAGGGTGAGCTGGTGGAGGTCCGGGGGCTCCTCGACCTGCGCGACGAGGGTTACGGCTTCGTCCGCTGCGACGGGTACCTGCCGTCATCCAGGGACGTCTACGTCTCGATCAGCCAGGCCCGCCGGTTCGCCCTGCGCAAGGGCGACCACGTCGAGGGCGCCTGCCGCCCGGCGTCGAGCAACGAGAAGTACCCGGCCCTCCTCCGCATCGACCGCGTCTCGGGCCTCGACCCGGAGGCAGCCCGGAGCCGTCCCCGCTTCGAGGACCTGACCCCGCTCTTCCCGGACTCGAAGCTGGCCCTCGAGATGCCCGGCGCCAAGGAGAACGTGACCGCCCGCATCGTCGACCTGCTCTCGCCGATCGGCAAGGGCCAGCGCGGGCTGATCGTGTCGCCGCCCAAGGCGGGGAAGACGACGATCATGAAGCAGATCGCCCACTCCATCGAGGCCAACAACCCGGACGTCCACCTGATGGTCCTCCTGGTGGACGAGCGGCCCGAGGAGGTCACCGACATGCGACGGTCGGTGAACGGCGAGGTTGTGGCCTCGACGTTCGACCGTCCGTCGGACGAGCACACCGCCGTGTCCGAGCTCGCCATCGAGCGAGCCAAGCGACTGGTGGAGCAGGGCCGCGACGTCGTCATCATCCTCGACGGCATCACCCGCCTGGCCCGGGCCTACAACCTGGCCCAGCCGGCGACCGGGAGGATCATGTCCGGTGGTGTCGACTCGGGCGCCCTCTACCCGCCCAAGCGCTTCTTCGGGGCGGCCCGCAACATCGAGGAGGGCGGCTCGCTCACCATCCTGGCGACCGCGCTGGTCGAGACCGGATCCAAGATGGACGAGGTCATCTTCGAGGAGTTCAAGGGCACCGGCAACATGGAGCTGCGGCTCGACCGTCGCCTCGCCGAGCGCCGGCTGTACCCGTCGATCGACGTCAACGCCAGCTCGACCCGGCACGAGGAGCTGCTCTTCGACCGGGGGCAGCTGCAGCAGGTGTGGAAGCTGCGCCGAGTGCTCAACGCCCTCGCCAACGAGGGGAACGCCGCGGCCGGCCTCGAGCTGCTGATGGACAAGATCCGCACCACCACGAGCAACGACGAATTCCTGGCGGAGATCGCCAAGGGCCCGACGCCGGGCAACTGAGCCCGCACGAGCACCGAGCACGAGGAGCACCACATGAAGACCGACATCCACCCCACCTACGCGGAAGCGACCGTGCGTTGCTCGTGCGGCAACACCTTCACGACCCGTTCGACCAAGTCGGACCTCCACGTCGAGCTGTGCAGCGAGTGCCACCCCTTCTTCACCGGCAAGCAGAAGCTCGTCGACTCGGGTGGCCGGGTCGAGCGCTTCCAGCGCCGCTACGGACGGCGGACCACCAAGAAGGCGGCGCCGAAGCCGTGAGCCCAGGGCGGCCGGCCGGCGCCGCCCGCCTAACCTGACCGCCGTGCCGCCCGACGCAGGTCCCCTGAGCGCCAACCTCATGGCGCGCCTCGCCGCGCTCGAGCAGGAGCTTGGGCAGGTCGAGGCAGACCTCGCCGACCCGGCGACGGCGACGAGCCCGGGCCGCCTGCGCGAGCTGTCGCGCCGCCACAAGGACCTCGCCCCCGTCGTCGCCACCTGGCGACAGCTGGCGCAGGCCCGGTCCGACCTCGACACGGCGCGCCAGCTGCTGGCCGAGGTGTCGGGCGACGACCGGTCGGTGGTCCAGGCCGAGATCGAGGGGGCCGAGGCCGCCATCGAGTCGCTGGGGGCCGAGCTGTCCGTGCTCCTGTTGCCGAAGGACCACAACGACGGGCGCAACGTCATCGTCGAGATCCGGGGTGCCGAGGGCGGGGAGGAGGCCAACCTCTTCGCCCGGGACCTGTTCGACATGTACGTCCGCTACGCGGCACGGCGCGGGTGGAAGGTCGATGTCATGTCGCAGAGCCCGTCGGAACGCGACGGGCTGAACGAGGTGGTCTTCGTCGTGAAAGGTGAGGACGCCTGGTCCCGGCTCGAGCACGAGGCCGGTCCGCACCGGGTCCAGCGAGTGCCGGTGACCGAGTCGAAGGGCCGGGTCCACACGTCGTCGGCGGCGGTCAACGTCCTACCGGAGGCGGACGAAGTCGAGGTGGTCATCGACTCCGGCGACCTCAAGGTCGACGTCTACCGCTCGACCGGACCCGGTGGGCAGTCCGTCAACACCACCGACTCCGCCGTCCGCATCACCCACCTCCCGAGTGGGATCGTCGTCGCCATGCAGGATGAGAAGAGCCAGATCCAGAACCGGGCCAAGGCGATGACCGTGCTGCGCGCCCGGCTCCTCCAGCTCGAGCAGGACCGGCGTGCTTCGGAGCTGGCGGCCCAGCGGCGGAGCCAGGTCGGCGGGGGCGGCCGGTCGGAGAAGGTGCGGACGTACAACTTCCGGGAGAACCGGGTCACTGATCATCGCCTGAACCTCACGCTGTACAAGCTCGACCAGGTGCTGGCCGGCGACGTGGATGAGCTGACCGACGCCCTCATGGCCGACAAGCGCTCCCGCCAGCTGGCGGGCGAGGAGGCATGAGGCCCGCCAGCCCCACCGGTACTGCCGGCAACGGCGGTACCGGTGGCACGGCCGGTGCCGCGGGCCCCGTCGACCGGGAGGGCGTCACGGCCGGTCTGGCCGCCCGCCTCGGCTCGGCCGCCGAGGCCCGGTGGTTGGTCGAGCACGTGGCCGGTCCCGGTGCCCGGTCGGGTCTGGGGGAGGCCGAGCGCCGGGTGCTGGCGGCGCTCGCCGACCGCCGGCTGGCGGGTGAGCCGCTGCAGTACCTGTTCGGCACGTGGGCCTTCCGCAATCTCGAGCTCGCCGTCGACCCCCGCGCTCTCATCCCGCGCCCGGAGACCGAGCAGGTGGTCGAGGTGGCACTGGGCGAGGTGCGGCGCATGGCCGGTCGGCGCGCCGGCGGCCATGCTTGCGCAGTGGACCTCGGCACGGGCACGGGCGCCGTCGCCCTTTCGCTGGCGGTCGAGCTCGCGCCGGAGCTGCCCGGCCTCTCGGTCTGGGCGACCGACGTCGACCCCGACGCCCTGGCGCTGGCGGCCGAGAACCGGTCCCGCGTCGCCCGGCACCGGCCGGCCGCCGGTCTCGACCGGCGGGTGCACCTGGGCCTGGGCTCGTGGTTCGTTCCCTTGCCCCGGTCGTGGCGGGGCCGGATCGACGTGGTGGTGGCGAACCCCCCGTACGTGGCCGAGGCCGAGTGGCCTTCCCTCGACCCCGAGGTGCACCGCGAGCCGAGACGGGCGCTCCTGGCCGGCCCCGGGTCGGACGGGACGCCGGGGCTGGCGGCGGTGGAGGAGGTGCTGGCCGGCTCGCGCGGGTGGCTGGCGCCCACCGGCGCCGCGGTGGTCGAGCTGGCGCCGCACCAGGCCGCCGCCGCCGCCGGGTTGGCGCGGCGGCTCGGCTATGCCGAGGTGACGGTCGGGCGCGACCTCGCCGGGCGGGACCGCGCCGTCGTGGCGCGCACGTGAACCCCCCGGTGGTCCCGGCCGACGACCCGGGCTCGCTCGACGCCGCCCTTGCCGCCCTCGACGC
>JBOGGF010000233.1:0-2567 GCA_050743965.1 Acidimicrobiales bacterium | reverse complement strand
GCGCGTGGCCGAGCGCGACAAGGCACCGCGGCGCAGGCAGCTCTGGTGCTGGGCCATTCCCCTGCTGGCGGGCGCCGGCCGAAGAGGGACACAGAGGTGAAGGGACAACATGGCACCCCACACGCGGTGAAGGGATCGCCGGGGGGGGTTGGCGATCCCTTCACACTGACCTTCAAGGAACGGAGGGGGGGTTCCGGTGTCCCTGCGGTCTGGGACCATCTTGCCGGATCGCCCGAAATCTGTCAAGCAGCTTTATGAGATACTTAGCATCTGCCTTGCCGATCGCCGTGATACGTTCGCGAGCACTGAGCCCGGGAGCGCGCGCCGTGGATATCAAACACCTGCAAGCATTGATCGGCATCGCCGACACGGGGAGCTTCTCGGCCGCCGCCGACCGGCTGGGCACGGTGCAGTCCAACGTGTCGGCCCACGTCGCCCGGCTGGAGCGGGAGCTCGGCGGCGCCCTCGTCGACCGGTCGGCCGGCCGGTTGACCGAGGAGGGCGAGGTGGTGGTGGCCCGGGCCCGGCGCATCATGGCCGAGATGGACGCCATGGTGTCGGACGTCTTCGCCATGCGACGCGAGATCCGCGGCTCGGTGCGGGTCGGGATGATCGGCACCACCGGCCGATGGCTGGTGCCCGTCCTCTTCGCCGAGCTGCGCGAGCGCCACCCCGAGGTGCGGATGGCGGTCGCCGACGGGACGAGCACGACCCTCGAACCGGGGCTCCTCGCAGGCCAGCTCGACCTGGCCGTCGTCACGATGCCGGTCCAGGGGGAAGAGCTGTCCGCCTCGCCGCTGTTCGAGGAGGACCTCGTCCTGGTGGTGCCGGCGGACGACCCGCTGGTCGGCACGACCCAGCCGGTCCCGCTCGAGCAGCTGGCGGAGCTGGAGCTCCTCCTGCCGATGCCCGGGACGGCTCTGCGCGACGAGATCGACGCGACCGTGCGGCCCGCCGGGGTGACGCTGCACCCGTCGATGGAGCTCGACGGGCTGCGCCTCATCGCCTCGCTCACCTTCGACGGGTACGGCCCGGCGATCCTGCCGGCCACCGCCGTGTCGCGCCACCTACGCCGGGAGTTCCGCCTCCTGCCGCTGGCCGGGTTCCCCCGGCGGCGCGTCGGCGTGGCCCTGCGTAGCCGTGGCCTGCCCTCCGCCCCCACCCGGGCGCTGATCGACCTCCTCTACGCCGTGGTCCAGAACGACGAGGAACGGCCCGAGGGCGTCCACCCCGCCCTCGCCGCCCGGACGCGGCACCGCTGACCCACCACGCCGCCCGTCCGGCCCGCCGGCGCTCGCTCAGCGCGGGTCGCGCCACATGGCCCAGATCACGGGGCCGGCGTCTAGGCGGACCTCCCGGGTCACTTCGAACCCGTGCCGGCGGTAGAAAGGCACGTTCTCGGCCTTGGACGACTCGAGGTAGGCCCGCACGCCCTCGGCGTCGGCCCGCCGCAGGATGGGCTGGAGGAGGGCCGACCCGACGCCCCGGCCCTGATGCGCCGGCTCGGTGCCCAGCGTCTCCAAGTACCAGTGCGGCTCGTGGGGATGGATCGCCTCGACCTGGGCCAGGAAGCGCAGCGACCGCCGCAGCGTCTGCCCGACGACGTAGGGCACGACCGGCAGCACGTTGCGCGTGGCCTGCAGGCGGGAGGGCGGGGCCTTGCCCGGCGGCGCCCACAGGGCGGCACCCCGACATCCCTCGGTGGTGAACACCCCGTCGTGGCGCAGGAGGTCGTTCGCCATCTGCCGGCCGAAGAACGTCCGCAGCCCGGCGGGCCGGCGCCACCCCGAGGGGAAGAGGTAGACCGCCACCGGGTCGTCGTCGAAGGCACGGGCCAACATGGCCCGGATCGCCCGCACGTCGACCGTCCCGGCCGGCCGCACCAACACCTCACCCGAGCCTGGCACTCACCCAACGATAGGGTCGGCACGAACACCGAGCACCAGGAGGCGACACCATGCTGAGCCAGAAGGTCGACCTCGGGGACCCCGGCGCCTCCCGCCCGCTCACCCCGACCTACGCCCGGCGGGGGCTCAGCAGGCCCGTCCCCCGCTACGAGCTGCCCGACGAGTCGATGGACCCGTCCGCCGCCTACCGGCTGATCCACGACGAGCTGGCCCTCGACGGCAATCCCGAGCTCAATCTGGCGACCTTCGTCACGACCTGGATGGACGACGAGGCCGATCGGCTGATGACCGAGTGCGCCAACAAGAACGCCATCGACTGGGACGAGTACCCCCAGACGGTCGAGCTGCAGGACCGCTGCGTCAACATGCTCGCCCGCCTGTTCCACGCCCCCGAGGGGCGCGCCAGCATGGGCACGGCCACCGTGGGGTCGTCCGAGGCCATCCACCTGGCCGGGCTGGCCCTCAAGTGGCGGTGGCGCACGGCCCGCCAGGCGGCCGGCCTGCCCGACGACCGGCCGAACCTCGTGATGGGAGCCAACGTCCAGGTCTGCTGGGAGAAGTTCGCCCGCTACTTCGACGTCGAGCCCCGGTACGTCGACCTCACCGACGAACGCTACGTGATCGGTGTCGAAGAGGCGATGGCGCTGGTCGACGAGCGCA
>JBOGGF010000232.1:0-1954 GCA_050743965.1 Acidimicrobiales bacterium | reverse complement strand
TGGTCGGCGCGGAACGGTGGGGTCGTGCGAGGTGCCATGTCGCAACGGTAGGCCGTGGCACCGGCCGGTGTCCGCCCGTTGGTGCGGGTGGCATGCTCGGCGGGTGGCGGGGCTGGGGCGGCGGGATGTGCGGCTGGTCGCCGTCACCGGGTTGCTCACCGGCGGCGCCGCCGTCACCCGCTACGTCCCGAGCGGGCGGGTGGTGCCGTTCGTCGTCGCCGCCATCGCCCTGGCCGCCCTGGCGGCGCTGGTGGGCCGGGCCGTCGACGGTCTCGGCGATCGGCTCGGCTCGGGCGCCACCGGGGTCCTCCAGTCGGCCCTCGGCAACATCCCCGAGCTCCTCTTCGGGATCTTCGCCCTCCGGCAGGGACTGGTCACGGTGGTCCAGGCGACCATCGTCGGCTCGATCCTGTCCAACGTGCTGCTCGTCCTCGGGCTGGCCATCGTCGTCGGGGGCCTCCGCCACGGGACCCAGCGGTTCTCGGCCGAGGCACCGCGGACGGTCTCCCTGCTGCTGCTCCTCGCGGTGGCGGTGTTGATCGTGCCTACGGTCACGGCCCGCCTGCACCTGGCGGCGGCGGCGCACGAGCACGTCCTCTCCGACGTGGCGGCCGTGGTCCTCCTCGCCGTCTTCGCTCTGGCCGTGCCGGCCTCTCTCCGCCGGTCGGGCGCTGGCCCCGCCACCGGGTCCGGGGCGGACCCGGCCATCGAACGGCCCACCGGCGACTCGGGCGGACCCGGATGGCCCCTGTCGTTGGCCGTGGCCCTACTCGTCGCATCGGGGGGTGCCGCCGCCCTCGTGTCGGACTGGTTCGTCGCCGCCCTCACGCCGGCGCTCTCGGCCCTGCACCTCTCCCAATCGTTCGCCGGGCTCGTCGTCGTGGCCATTGCCGGCAACGCGGTCGAGAACGTGGTGGGTATCCAGCTGGCCGCCCGGGACCGGATGGACTACGCCCTGGCGGTCACCCTCCAGAGCCCGGTGCAGGTCGCTCTGGCCGTGGCGCCGCTGCTCGTGCTCATCTCGCCCGCCCTCGGCGGGACGACGCTGACCCTCGTGTTCCCGCCGCTCCTGGTAGTGGTGCTGGCCATCACCGCCGTGATCGCCGTGATCGTCGTCTTCGACGGGGAGTCCACCTGGATCGAAGGCGTCTGCCTCGTCGGCCTCTACGTCGTCGTGGCCGCCGCCTTCTGGTGGGGCTGATGACCGGGTAGGATCGCAACGCCAATTGACCTGGGGCGGTGGCAACGCGCTTCTCCAGGCTGCTGGTATGGAGGGTGGTGCTGGCGCTGCTCTGGATGCCGGCCGTTGCCGGGTCGGCGGCGGCGAGGCGATCGGTGAGGACGTGGAAGGGGGAACGGGATGGATCGCCCGCCTTCTAAGCGATCGCGCCCGTGGCGTCGCGGCGGGGCACCGGAGCGACCCGAGCTGGACCAGCGGGCGCTCGGGGCAATGGCCGAGGCTGCCCGCCGGGCCCGGGAGCGCGCCGCCCGGGCCAACGGGGCCCGGGAGGTCGCGGCCCTCGACGAGCTGCGCCCCGCGCCGGAGCCGGACTGGCCGGCCGCGCCGCCGGGGCCAGCCGTGCCGCCGGGGCGGCTCCTGGCGTCGAGCCGGAAGACCGAGGAGGCATCGGCAGAGAGGGACGAGGAGGCGGGCCCCTCGGGGGGCACCGGCGCCGATGCCCTGCGGGCGGCCATCGCGGCGCGGGCGGCGGAAGCGGCGGAAGAGGCCCGGTCCGACACCCGGAGTGACGTGGGCGAGCGCGCCAAGGCCCAGGGGCGCGGGCGGATCTCCTCGGTCCGGTCGTCGACCACCCGGCCCGCGGTCCCGGGTCAGGCCCGGCCCGATGGGGCCACCGCCCGCCGGTCCTCCCCTGGCGCCAATGGCGCGGCCGCCGCTCGTGGCCGACCGTCGGGGCGCTCACCGACCCGGCCACGGCCAGCGGTCGGGTCGCCC
>JBOGGF010000231.1:0-4124 GCA_050743965.1 Acidimicrobiales bacterium | reverse complement strand
CATCGAGGCGGTGGCGGCCGCACATGTCGATCACCATGGCCTGCTGGAGGCGTGCGCCGGCGAGTGCACCCTGGACGCCATCCTCGCCGCACACGACGCCCTCGGCGCCCTCGTGGACCCGCGAGAGCTGGGCAAGCGCTGGACCAGCTCCCAGCTCACCGAGGCCCTGTGTGGGGCAGGGGAGGCGGAACGGGCCGAGCAGTCGATCCCGTTGGGCTGGGCGAACCACGGACCAGCGTCCTGGCGCATCGTGCCCGACGAGGAGGAAGCGACGTGAGCCAACCGGTCGGGCAATCCACCATCTGCGACATGAACTGCTTCTACGAGCCAGGTCACGACGGTCCTCACCAGAGGTGGTTGGGCGATCCGTGTGACGTGGACGGATGCACGACGCCAGCACAATGGAGAGCGGAGCGGCTGGCGCTGTGCGAAGCGCACCGCAAGTGGCGCCGCGACGAGGAGGGAGCGCCGTGAGCGTCACCGTCACCACGCGGTTCTCCTGCGGTGGCTGCGATGCCGTGCGTGAGGTCGCATCGACGGTCAAGGTCGCGTGGCAGTGGACGTTCCGCACGCCCGGCGTGGACGAAAGCGCGTTTGGCGGCCACTACATCGACGCGGCACGGCCGCAGGATCTCGTTCCGACTGGATGGGTGTGGCCCGACCCCTACACCGGAGCCTGCTACTGCCCGGACTGCTGGCGCAGCATCGCGGGGAACGAGGAGACAGACGTCGAGTGTCTCGGCCCCGAAGGGACATGCGGCCAGAGCGCCCCGGGCCACGTCCCGCCGTGCCCGCTGGCCCGGGTGCCCGACGGGGAGGGAGTGAACGATGGGTGATCCCGGGTCCACGAACGCCGCGATCGAAGCGATGGCGGACGCGATGTGGCGGGAGGTCGCGGCCGACGGCGAGCCGCCGGCCGAGTCCGTCCGCGATGAGTGGCGCACCCTGGCGACCGTGGCGTGGGAAGCCGCGGCGCCGCTCGTGCACGAAGGGTGCGAGCCAGCGGGCGCCGGCTGGCGCCGGCTGGAAGAGGCCCACGCCGAGGCCGAGCGGCTACGTGCCTACGAGCCGTGCGCGCCGTGCCTACATGACGACCACGAGCATTGCACCGGCGCGTGCATGGGGATGTGCTGCGCGCTGGCGGCTAGCGAGGCCGAGGTCGAGCGACTCCGGGAGGCGCTGGGACGGATCGCCACCCAGTGCGTGCCCGAAGACAGCCTGGCGGTGCTGGTCGCCCGCGCGGCACTTCACCCTGAGGAGACCGATGGCTGACCTGTCCGGCATCATTGACCGTGCCCAGCGCGACCACCTCACCCGGAAGCCGTGGGTGTTGCCCGACTCCTGCACCTGCCGGATCGACGAGCGCGGCGAGCGGTACTTCACCTGCCGACGCAAGGCATGCGGCGGTCGCGGCCAGGCATGCGGCGGCTACTGCGCCAGGTGCTTCGATCGCCGGATTACCCGACCTCAGCGACCCGAGGTGGTCGTGCTCTGCGGCTCGACGCGATTCTCGGACGCATTCCAGCGGGCTAACTACGACCTGACCCTGGCCGGCAAGATCGTGTTGAGCGTGGGGTGCGACACGAAGAGCGACGAGGGCCTCGGGATCACGGACGAGCAGAAGGCAGCGCTCGACGCGCTGCACAAGCGCAAGATCGACATGGCCGACCGCGTGCTGGTGCTCAACGTCGGCGGCTATATCGGCGCCTCGACCCGCAGCGAGATCACCTACGCCGAGTGGTTCGAAGTGCCGATCGACTACCTGGAGCCGACCGGTGGGTGATCTCGTCTACCTCGACCGCGGCAACGCCGCCACGCCCACCGCCGAGCCGTACGACGTGCCACTGACGAGGGAGCAGCGGGCGTCGATCGACGTGCGGCTGAGTGCCCGTCAGGCGGCCGAGAGCGGCGTGGCGATCGAGCTGGTGATCGCCGAGGTGCGGTTCGCCTACGGGATGGTGTCGTGACCGTTCGCTCCGTCGCCGAGATCAGGGTCGAAGGCGGTGGGGGCCGCTTCGTCGTCCTGCGAACCAACGGGGTCATCCGTCGAGGGGGCGGCTCACGCCTGACGTGGCATCAGTCGATCACGGTCCACGTCGTGAGCCCGAACAGCGCCACGTCGACCCTGGCCGAACTGACCGTCGAGGAGGCCGGCGAGCTGCGAGAAGCGTTGCTCGACATCGTGGCGAGATGCGACCCCGGTGGCTGAGTGCCCGCACGGCCTCGATGACCGCTGGTGCGCCACGTGCCTGCACGGACCCGAGCGCCGGCCAGAGCCGGCCCACGTCGTCGCCCGGTTCCCGGCCCGCTACGACGGCCAGTGCCCGGTCTGCGACTTGCCGATCGGCTTCGGCGAGCCGATCGCCAAGATGTCGGACGAGCGGTACGTCCACTCGCCGGAGTGCGAGCTGTGAGCGGGCGACGCTGGTCAGGGGAAGGGACGTAGGTGGATGTGGCCACTCGACCGCCGACCGATCAAACGAGACGCGTGCGACCCCTCGCTCGGGCGATGCCCTCCGCCGCGCCGCCGCACGACCTGGAGATGGAAGAGTCGCTGCTCGGGGCCATGCTGCTGCGGGTCGAGGCCGTCGAGGCCGGCCTGGCGACCGTCACCGCCGGCGACTTCTACAAGCCGGCCCACGGGCTCATCTTCGCCTCGATCGCCGGCCTGGCGGCTCGCAACGACCCAGTCGACTCCCTCACCGTCGCCGATGAGCTGCGGCGGACCGGTCTCCTCGCGGAGATGGGCGACCCGGCCGAGCTGGTCAACCTGCGGTACAACTGTCCGTCGGCGGCCAGCGCCGGGCACTACGCCCGCCGGGTGGCCGAGCTGGCGACCCAGCGCCGGCTACTGGGCCACGCGCTCGAGCTGGTCGACGCCGTCAAGGTGGGCGACGATGAGCGCCGCGACGCGGCCGTCGAGGCGATCTCGGGTGATTCGGGAGGCATCGCCACCGGCCTGGTCGTCACCACACTCGCCGACCTCATCGCTCACCCGCCGCCCCGGATCGAACCCGAGCTGCTCCAGCGGGTCGACGGCAAGTGCCTGCTGTTACGGGGCGAGATCACCGGTCTGCACGCCGAGCCGACGGCGGGCAAGAGCTGGCTGGCGGCCGAGGCGGTGCGCCAGGTGACGGCTGCCGGCGGTGCCGCGTGCGTGGTCGACTACGAGGACCACGACACCACCTGGGCCCAGCGCCTGGCGGAGCTCGGACTCACGGCGGACCAGGTACGGGGCCGGCTGGCCTACGTCGAGCCCAACGGCACCGGCGTCGCCCTGGTGGTGCGCAGGGTGCTGGCGCTCGAGCCGGACCTGATCGTGATCGACTCGATGGCCTACGCCATGGCCCAGGCCGGGCTGGACGAGGACCACGCCTCGGAGTGCTTGTCGTGGATCGCGGCGATGCCCGGCGTCCTGGCGAAGAGCGGCGCCGCCGTGCTCCTGATCGACCACGTGGTCAAGGACAAGGCCGCCCGCGGACGGTGGGGACGTGGGAGCTCGGGCAAGCTCCACGCCTTCGCCGCGGCGTTCTCGCTCAAGGTGGTCGCTCCGTACGCCCGCGGCGTCGCCGGCCAGGCGCACCTGATCGTGGCGAAGGACCGCCATGGAGCGATCGGTCCGGAGGGATCGGTCGCCGCCTCGGTCAGGTTCGAGCCGCAGGATGGGGACGGGCTGCGGATCGTCATCGAGCCGGCGGCGGCAATGGAAGGTGAGGGCGGTTGGCACGGGCCGACTGACTGTATGAAGGCCGTCCTTCAGGTGCTGCAATCCATGAATGAGGAGCTATCCGCCAACCAGCTCTACCAAGCTGTGCGGTCGCTTGGCGGCGGCAAGGGCGGCTTCAGGAAGACGACCGTGCAGGAGGCTGCTGAGCGACTGGCGATGGACCCCGAGCAGCCGATCATCGCCCGCACCGGCGGCAATCGAGCACGGCTCTTCCGGCACGACCCCGGTGCGAAGGGGCTCGAACTAGACTGGCGAGACGAGGACTTCTAATGGCGACGGCGGACCAACTCGGAACGACTGGGGGACAAGCTCGGAACAACCGCCGTCTGAGCCGATTCGGACGGCTCGACGTTGGTCCGCGTCAGGGTCGGGGGTCGGTTGTCCCGGGTGGCGGTAA
>JBOGGF010000230.1:0-10122 GCA_050743965.1 Acidimicrobiales bacterium | reverse complement strand
TCGCTGGCGATGGCGGCGCCGATGCCCCGCGCCCCGCCGGTGACGACGGCGACCCGCCCGTCGAGCGCGCTCATCGGTCGTTCCGGTGGCCCATGCCCACCATCCTGCTCGGGCGGCCGATCGCCGGCAACGGGCCGGACAGGCGGGACGGGCTGGAGAGGCGGGACGGGCTCCGGAGGTGCCCGCTCGACCACCGGCGGGGGAGACTACGCCGGGCGGCCCGCTCCGGCGCGCCCCGGGCACGGCCCTGGCGCGGCGGCGGCGCCCCGGCACGGCCGTGCGGCGATCGGGAGGAGAGGGCATGGACGCGGAGGACTTCGAGCAGATCCGGACGACCGTGCGGGACTTCGTCCGCCGCCGCGTCGTGCCGGTCGAGGAGCAGATCGACCGCGAGGACGCCATCCCCGCGGAGATCCGGGCGGCGGCCAAGGAGATGGGCCTGTTCGGCTTCGCCCTCCCCGAGCGCCACGGCGGCCTCGGGTTGTCGATGCACGAGGAGTGCCGCCTCGTCTTCGAGCTCGGGTACACGACGCCAGCGCTGCGCTCGATGTTCGGCACCAACAACGGTATCGCCGGGCACGTCCTCTTGGAGGGCGGCACCGACGCCCAGCGCGGCCACTGGCTGCCGAGGATCGCCAGCGGGGAGGTGGTGGCGTCGTTCGGCCTGACCGAGCCCGAGGCGGGCTCCGATCCATCGGGGCTGGCGACGACCGGGCGCCGCGACGGCGAGGTGTGGGTGCTGGACGGGACCAAGCGCTACATCACCAACGCCCCCGTGGCCGACGTCGTCATGGTCTTCGCCCGCACCGAACCCGGGGCCCCTGGCTCGCGGGGCATCTCGGCCTTCCTAGTGCCCCGCGACGCCCCGGGCCTGACGGTGGGGCCCCGCGACCACAAAATGGGCCAGTTCGGGGCGTGGACGGCCGACGTCCATCTCGACGGCGTCCGGGTGCCCCACGACCACCTCGTCGGAGGCGACGGGGGGGTGGGTCGGGGATGGTCGACGGCGATGCGCTGCCTCGCCCACGGCCGGATCCACATCGCCGCACTGTGCGTGGGCATGGCCGAGCGCCTGGTCGACGAGTCGGTGGCCTACGCCCGCACCCGGCAGCAGTCGGGCCACGCCATCGGCGCCTTCCAGCTGGTGCAGGGACTCGTCGCCGACTCGGTCACCGACCACCAGGCGGGCCGGGCGGTGGTCCTGCAGTCCGCCACCGCCTACGACGAGGGCACCGATCGCCGCGTGGCGCCGTCGGTGGCCAAGTACTTCTGCAGCGAGATGGTGGGACGGGTGGCCGACCGGGCGGTCCAGGTGCACGGGGGCGCCGGGTACATGCGCGGGGTGGCGGCCGAGCGGTTCTTCAGGGACGCCCGCCTGTTCCGTATCTACGAGGGCACGAGCCAGATCCAGCAGCTGATCATCGCCCGTAACACCATCGGGGAGGCGGCCGGGAGCTGAGCGGCGGGTCGGGACGGGCGCGGTCGGGTAGAGGGTGGACATGGCCGATGCGCAGGACGACGGTGCCGAGCGCTTCGAGAGGAGCGACGCGCTCGTCGAACGGGCCGAAGCGGAGGAGGACGTCGCCCGCGAGTACCTCGAGGACCGGCGACCCGACATCGCCCCCATCGGGGAACTGCCCGCGGTCGAGCAACGCGTGGTCCACGAGAAGCCCCCGGAGCTGCAGCCCGAGGGGGCGCCGGCCTGCGGCGCCGTGGCCCGCATGCGTGACGCACCGGTGACGGGCGGCAGCTACATGGACCAGCGCTACCCGGTGCAGTGCCTGCTGCCCCCCCGGCACGACGGGCCCCACATCACCCAGGCTCGCTGGGAGGCCCCGCTCACCTGGTCGGTGTGGGCCTGGGACCGACTGCCCTGACCGCCATCGTTGGTGGGGCGACATCCACCATTGGAAGCGGGCGGTTCGCCACGCTGCCGATCTCTTGATCCGCGGCCCCAAGATGGGCGAGGGCCGCGCGTCCGCATGGGGCTCGCCGAAGCCATCAGGCTCGCCGGCATCACCGATCATCGTGGCCAACCGCTGCACGTCACCCCACACCAGCTCCGCCACACCTACAGAACGGCGTTTGAAATGAGTGACGTTGCACCGGATGCATCATTTGACCCGGTCCGCGATCACGCCCTACCAAGACCATACCCATTGAGGGCCGGGATCGTCAGCTTGCTTGACACACTCAACTAACAATTCTATCACGTTAATGAAACCAGATCGCTCCCATCTGCAGTTGAGGCTGATGACGCCACAATCTTGGTGGGTGGAAACAGGAAGGGTCAGGGACACTCGTCCTGACCAGGAGAACGGACTACCTCGAAGAAGCGACGGCTTCGAATGAGTCCCGCTGCGCGACGGTTTAGCCGATTGGCGCTTGCCGGGACTGCGGCAGTGACCCTGTCCACGGGGACCTCACTGGTCCTGGGAGAGATCACCGCCGGGGCACACCCTGCGGGAGCAGCGGCCTATCCCGCCTGTTCACATTCACGCAACTGGGTGTCAACACCGGGTTCCTACAACGGACCGACCGTCTGGGTTGCAGGCAACTGTAACTACGACTTCTTCTCGGGAACAGCCCAGACCATCGGCTATTTTCGCGGTTGGTGGTAGAGCAACTCCAATGGATGGACGGAAGGTACGCGGGGCTGGCGCTATACCCCCAGCAGTGGCCAGACGATTCTGGTAACAGGTTGCAATTGCTACGAGCACCTGCAAGGCGAGTTCGCCAACTGGGTCACCACCTACTACTAGGCGACGTTCAGTAACGCCGTGGGTAACTCCCGCGCATACAACAAGAAGTTTGCGACCCTAGCTTGGACACAACCGAAAGGAGCGATGGTTGCCCTCCTCCATCGATGCAAGTTCGCGGCCATCGCAGTCGCATGGCCGCCGTAGGTGGCTAGGTGGCGCTACGATCGCACTCGCGAGCGGTGTAGCCGCCGCATTGGTAGTGGTGCTCCCAGGGAGCAGTTCTGTGAGCGCCACTCAGCTTGATGCCGCCGACCTGTACCAAGCGCCAGCACGTGCCTCAGCAACGACAGCGATGCTGGATCACTTCCTGCCCACCAACGGGACGGAGTTTGCGGCTGGCCAGGAGTACCAGGAATACACGACTGTGGCCGCCGGCGCCGTGACGAGCCTATGTCTCACGAACAACGGCGCGACAGCGCTACCCGTGCACCCGTTGCCTTATAGCGGTGACAACGAGGAGTTCCCAGACGTCTCGTACCTCGAAGCGAACGGCTTCGTCACGGCGTCCACAACACCTGTGCCCAGTGCTACTGCAGGCATGTCGGCTAGCGCGGTGAGTGCATACAAGAAGACCGAGAACCAGTGCGCACAGCCTACCCGTGATGCGCTGTCCCAGGTTTCGACGCAAGGTTCGGTACTTGAGACACAATGGATGCATATTGTCGCACAAATCGACGAGAGGCCCGCGGTTGAAAGCGCGCTCAAGACATTCTCGATGTGTCTCGCGGCCACAGGCGTGCACGCCGCAACCATCACAGCCTTCTTCGCATCCGCGACAGCGAAGGTGCAGGCGGCCGGGACAAAGCTCAAAACAGCCGAGCGCACCGCCGGCCAACTCTACGCGCGCTGCATTGCACCGGTGGAGGTCGCACGTGATGCCGCTCGGGCCACGGCCAGAGCGGGATTCCTCCAGTCCCACTCCAATGCGATCCATGCGCTGGAGTCAAGCTGGGATTCGGCCCTCGCGACGCTCGAGAGTGCTGGGACCGCTTGGCCGTCGTCCTAGTGGTCCAAGGGACGGCCTCAGAAACGGTGTAACCGGTCCTCGTGATTGAGGTGGACTGCGGTTACTTCGTTGATGAAATCATACGCCCTGGGAAGGCGATCGTAAAGGCATTCAAGGCTTCTTTCCACCGGTTCGACCAACGCTGCCGACCGATCCCGGTCGGGTCGAGGCTCATGATCGCCATGTACACGCACTCGAGGGCGGCGGTCTCGGTCGGGAAGTGCCCGCGGGACCTGACGGCCTTGCGGATCCGAGCGTTCACCGACTCGATCGCGTTGGTCGTGTAGATCACCTGGCGCACCGCCGGGGCGAAGCTCGAGAACGGCACGAACTCCGCCCATGAGCTCTCCCACAGCTTGACGATCGCCGGGTACTTCTTCTCCCAGACGCCGGCGAAGTCGGCGAGGCGCTCCAAGGCGGCGGCCTCGGTCGGGGCGGTGTAGATCGGCTTGAGGTCCTTGGCGATCTGGGACCAGTCCCTGCGTGAGGCGTAGCGGAAGCCCGCCCTGATCAAGTGGACGACGCAGTTCTGCACGATCGTCTGCGGCCACACCGAGGCGACCGCGTCGGGCAGGCCGGTCAGCCCGTCGCAGACCAGGATGCACACGTCGGCCACGCCACGGTTCTTGATCTCGGTGAGCACGTGGGCCCAGTACTTGGCCCCCTCGCCGCCCTCGCCTGCCCACAGGCCCAGGATGTCGCGCTCGCCGTCGACGGTGACCCCGATGGCCACGTAGATCGGCCGGTTGGCGACCTGGCCCTCTCGGATCTTGACCACGATCGCATCGACGAAGACGACCGGGTAGACCCGGTCGAGGGGGCGGTTCTGCCAGGCGCTCATGGACTCCAACACCCGATCGGTGATCCTCGAGATCGTCTCCTTGGACACCTCGGCGCCGTAGATCTCGGCCAAGTGGGCGGAGATCTCGCCGTGGGTGAGGCCCTTGGCCGACAGCGAGCACACCATCTGGTCCACCCCGCCCAGGCGGCGCTGGCGCTCGGGCACGATCACCGGCTCGAAGGTTCCCGCTCGATCGCGCGGCGCGTCGAGCTCGATCGGGCCGATGTCGGTGAGCACCGTCTTTGCCCGCGTCCCGTTGCGCGAGTTGCCCGAATGGTGCCCGGCGGAGTCGTGCGCCTCGTAGCCGAGGTGCTCGGTCATCTCGGCCTCCAGGGCCGTCTCCAGGACCGTCTTGGTCAACCCGGCCAGCAAGCCGCCGGGTCCGACCAGGCTCACGCCTTCGGCGTCGGCCCGCGCCAGCAGCTCGGCCGCCAGCTCCTTGGTGGCGATCTTGCCCGCCAGCGCCTGGCCGGGAGCCGGCTCCATCCTCGCTCGAACCTCGGCTGTGTGGCTCTCTGCTTCCATGATGTCGGTCACTGCACTCCTTTTCCGCCGGGTGACTCGGCTACTGTAGGAGGACAGTTACACAGTTGTAGTTACAGACCCTCGCTCTCGATCGAATGGCCGTCACCGCGGTCGACGAGGCCGGCGCGCGGTTGCTGACAGGTCTCCATGACTACGTGGCGGGGCGGGGCGGCCACCTGACCGTGGTCGGTGCCAGCCGGGCGATCAGCAGCGCGCTGGCCGGCGCGGCGCTGGCGGCCTGACCGAATACGACTCGGGCGCCAGGGACGGGCATGATAGGCCCACGGCGGGCACCGGCGAGCCATCCCGCCGTGCGCCCCGACGAGCAAGCCCGTCGAGCAGGCACGACGAGCAGGGAGGACCGTGATCGCATGACCCGACCAGAGTCCGAGACCCACGAGATCGCCTTCCTTCGACAGGACAACGGCGAGCTCGAGGAGGACGTCGTGCACCGGGAGGTGACCGGCGGCCCGGCACCCACGCGAGCAGATCGGCGGGGGGGCGGCACTGCTGACGCCGCGCGCACCGGCAAAAACGCCGACGTCGAAGGAGACGACGGAGAAGTCGACGACGAAGAAGTCGACGAAGAAGTGGCCGAGTCCTTTCCCGCCAGTGACCCACCGTCGCACTGGTCCGGAGGCGGTAAAGAAGGCGGCGGCAAGGAAGGCGGTGCCGAGAAGGGCGGTGGGGGTCCGGAGGCGGGGCCGGACAACCCCGCCGACGATCGCGTGGTGGGCCGGGCCCCAGTCGCCGAAGTCCCCGAACGGCGGCTGCCTGACGACCCGGTCCCGCGCTCGCTCCCCCGCACGACAGGGGCCGACGAGGTCAGCGGGTCCGGGCCGGCCTGAACCTCCCGGTCCCGGTGCCGGTCCCGGCCTTCTGGCCGACCAGCGACCCGGCCGCGGGGACGGCCCCGGCCGGCCGCCCCGTCGGGCGACCGGTCAGGTCTTGGCGTCGCGGGTCGAACGGGAGAAGTCGCGCAGGTGGTGGACCGCCGCCACGGCCCGGGAGACGCCGGGGACCCGCTCGTGCCAGGGCCGGTCGCCCAGCCGGGTGGGCGCGTGCCGGGCGACGTACCGCGCCGAGGGAAACGCCTCCCGGCAGCGCGTCGGGCCCAGCGCCTCCCGCACGGCCGGCAGGCCCTCACCCAGCTCCCATTCGATCTGCGGCCGTACGGCCGCCAGCACGTCGTCGAGGGCCCGGTCGAAGTCCTGGGCGGCATTGAGGTTCATCCCCTGGACGTTCCGGGACATCGCCTCGGCCCGGTTGAGCCGCTGGCGCCGCTCCTCCCCACCCGAGGCCAGTCGCCGCGCCACCTGCTCCAGCTCGCCGGTCCCGGCGACTCCCTCGGTCACGAAACGGGCGGCCGTCTCCCGGGTGGCGAGGTGGCGGACCAGCAGCTTGGCCCGGTTCCCGTAGCCCACCTGGCGGTGGACCCGGGCGTCCCCGACGTCGCGCGCCAGCCTCTCGCGGTCCTCGCCGACGGTCGACGCCAGCTCGAGGACGCGGTGGTCCTCCTCCTCGAGCAGGTCCAGCGCCGTCGCCTCCTCGTCGGCCGGCTCTCGGGCCACCCCCGTCGTCGGTCCCTCCCCGGCCCGCGCCTGCTGGCCGGTCGGTTGCACTGTCGGCTGCGTCACGGTTGCCACCTCCTTGTCGCGGCGTCCCTGTCCGGTCGGCCCTCTCGCACCGTTCCCGCGGGGCCCGGCGTGCCCTGTCAGCCGGCGAGCCGGTGGCCGCCGCCCGCGGCGAGCGCTCGGTCGAGCGGCACGCCCTCGTCCTGGAAGCGCGCCGCCTCGCGAGCCTCGAAGCCGGCCCGGTGCCAGCGGAGCCCCTCGGCCGATGCGAGGCCCACGTGCCGCCACGCCCGGGCGAGCTCCCGCAACGGCTTGGCCAGGTGGCGGGCGGACTCGGGCCCGTAGCCATCCCCCTGGGCCATGGCGGCCTCGAACGGCCCGAAGTCGAGGGCCTTCCACCCCTCGACGCTCTCGGCCCGGACCCCGAACGCCTCCCACTGCTCGGCCGGTGCGCCGACGTCACCCAGCTCGCGCGCCCCGCCGTGGACGACCGTCGCCACCCCGTCCGGCGCCAGGACGTCCGGACCGGTGACGGCATCACCGGGCGCTGCATCTGGGGTAGCCGCCGCCGGGTCGGGATCGCCCGCCATCACGTCCATGCCCGCTGGGTACCCTGCCCCACGGCCAGCGAACCTCGGAGAGGGCCCGGGTCCCCGGCGGGGGCCGACGGTAGGGTGGCCGGTCGACGAGCACGGACGACCGACACCGAGGAGACGCCACCCGTGACCACCGGGACCGCACACGACGACATCCTGACCGGCGACGAGACCATCGAGACCGACGACGGCCCGATGCCGGCCAAGACGGCGGCCCCCCACGCCAATCCCAACGGGGCCGTCATCGTCGTCCAGGAGGCCTTCGGCGTCACCGACCACATCGTCGACGTCGCCGCCCGGCTCGCCCGCGCCGGGTGGCACGCCGTCGCGCCGGCGTTCTTCCATCGCCAGGGCTCGCCGGTCATCGCCTACGACGACGTCCAGTCGGCCATGCCGGTCATGGGCGAGCTGACGGCCGGCGGGATCACCACCGACCTCACGGCGACGTTCGAGTGGCTCGAGCGGATCGGCTTCCCCGCCGCCCGCACCGCCGTCGTCGGCTTCTGCATGGGCGGCAGTGTCACCCTGTACGCCGGGACGCTGCTTCGCCTCGGCGCCGCCGTCACCTTCTACGGCGGCGGCGTCAGCCAGGGCCGCTTCGGGCTCCCGCCCCTGGCAGAGCTGGCACCGTTGCTCACCTCCCCGTGGCTCGGCCTCTTCGGCGACGAGGACCAGTCCATCCCGGTAGAGGACGTCGAGCGGCTGCGCCAGGCGGCGGCCGAGGCAACGATCGAGACGGAGGTGGTCCGGTACCCGGGCGCCGGCCACGGCTTCCACTGCGACGACCGCCCGGTGGCCTACCACCCCGAGGCGGCCCGCGACGCCTGGCAGCGGACCCTGGGCTGGCTCGACCGCCACGTGGCGAAGTAGGGCTGCCACCACGGATCAGCTCCGGGGCACATCCTTCCAGGGAAGGTCCTTGTCGGCGCGCGGCTCGCCGGGGAGCCCGAGGACGCGCTCCCCGAGGATGTTGCGCATCACCTCGGACGTCCCACCTTCGATCGAGGTGGCGCGGGTTCGCAGGAACGCCTTGTGCACGTCGGTCGTCCCGAGGCCGACCTGGCCCGGCCGGATCTTGGCGTAGTCCGAGCTGTGCAGCATGCCGTCGGCACCGAGCAGGTCGAGGCAGAGCTCGGCGATGCGCTTGTACTCCTCGGCGAACGCCAGCTTGGCCACCGACCCCTCCGGTCCCGGCGTCCCTTGGCGGCGGGCGACGGACGCCCGCAGGTTGGTCAGGCGCGCCACCTCCTGGCGGACCCAGGTGCCGAGCAGGCGGTCCCGCAGGGTGGCGGCGTGTACCGAGTCGTCCCCGCGCCACCGCTCACCCCACAGCCGCACGGCTTCGGCGATCAGCCCGCGGCCCCGAGGGCCGACGCTGCCGCCGATGGCCACCCGCTCGTTCATCAGCGTGGTCGTGGCCACCCGCCAGCCCTCCCCCACGCCGCCCAGCCGGGCGTCGTCGGCCATCCGGACGTCGGTGAAGAACACCTCGTTGAACTCGGCCTCGCCCGTGATCTGGTACAGGGGACGCACCTCGACGCCGGGCGCGTGCATGTCGACGAGGAAGCTCGTGATCCCCTGGTGCTTGGGCAGGTCCGGGTCAGTGCGGGCCAGGATCAACCCGAAGCTCGCCAGGTGGGCGAGGGTGGTCCACACCTTCTGGCCGTTGAGCACCCACTCGTCACCGTCCCGGTCGGCCCGGGTGGCCAGGCTGGCGACGTCCGAGCCGGCCCCCGGCTCGCTGAACAGCTGGCACCAGATCTCCTCGCAGGTGAACAGCGGCCGCAGGAACCGCCGCTGCTGCTCCTCGGTGCCGTGCGCCACGATCGTCGGCGCCACCATGCCGTAGCCGATCACGTTGCCGAACGCCGAGATCGGGACGCCGGCGGCCGTCAGGCGTGCCAGCGCCCGCTGGTGCAGCTGCGGGCTCAGGCCGAGGCCGCCACAGCCCTCGGGGTAGTGCAGCCAGGCCAGGCCGCGGTCGAACTGGGCACCCCATAGGTCGGTGTCGCGCACCTCGCCCGGCGGGAAGTCGGCGACCAGCTGGTCGACCAGCCGGTCGACCCGAGCCGCCTCGGGATCGGTGGCGGTCTCGGCACCCGGCCCTGCGGTCTCCACGGTCATCGCACGCTCTCCTCTCGCCCCACCGTCGCTCCATTCTCCACGATCCGGGTGACCTGGTGCTCGTCCGCGAGGCGGGCCGCCGGCGTCAACGGGAGATCAAGGGGACGTCCACGTAGGATCGTCGGGTGGCGCGCCGGCAGACCACGCATGGCTCGACGGCGATGGCGGGCCCCCGCTGGCGTCGCCCGCCGGCGGCTGCCCTGGCGGCCGCGCTGGTCCTGACGCTCGCCGCCCTGTCGGCCTGGCAGGGAACGCTCACCCGCCAGTCGCCCGCCGGCCACTGGGCGACGGGGGCCGTGGTCGCGCTGGCCGTGGTGGGGGTGGCGGCAGCCGGACGCGCCCGGCAGCGCGAGCGCAGCCTCGACTGGCTGGCCCGGGCGGCCCACGCCGTCACCGGGTGGCGCGTTCAGCCGCCGGTGGCCGTCGTCGGCGTCGCCGGGTGGGCGGCGATCACGTTGATCGCCGTCGGCTGGGACCTGTACAGCTTCGCCCACGAGTCCCGCGCCCTGCCCACCCTCAGCGCCTTCCTCGGCGACGTCACCGCCGTGCCGGCGGGTCGCGGGCTCCTCTTCGCCGCCTGGCTGGCGCTGGGCGCCGGCGTGGTCCTCGGGGTGGTGGAGCAGGTGCTGCTGGCCAGCTACCCCAGCGGCGGGATCGTCGACGCCGTCCTGTTCGTGGTGATCCTGGCCGCCCT
>JBOGGF010000229.1:0-10643 GCA_050743965.1 Acidimicrobiales bacterium | reverse complement strand
GGGGTGGCGGGGGCGGAGGGTGGTTCGGCGGCGGCGGTGGGGCCGGGGGTGGCACGAACGGCGGCGGCGGCGGGGGAGGGGGAGGGTCGAGCGGCGTCTCGGACACCTCGACCGACGGCTTGACATGGGTCGCCAACGCCACCTTCCCAGGCCAGAGCACATCCTTCGCCTACGTCTCGCTGAGCTGGGCCCTCCAGTCGACGGCCACTTCGCTCGTGGCCTCCACGACGACCCCACCGGCGGGCCAGGCAGTCACCCTCACCGCGACGGTCACCTCCTCGTCGGGCATCCCCGGCGGCGTCGTCGCCTTCAAGCAGCTCGTCAACGGCGCGTGGGCGACACTGAGCGGGTGCGGCGCGCAGCAGGTCACGGGCGGGACCGCCACCTGCACGTTCGCGGCGCCGGGGTCAAAGGCACAGCCGACGCTGGCGCACACATACCTCGCTACCTACCAGGCGAACCTCGCCTACCAGGCCAGTACAAGCGCCAGCACGACCGTCACCACCCAGCCGGACCCCACCACAATCGGGACGGTCGCCGTCACAACGAAGACCACAGCGTCCGAGCCGACCCTGGTGGTGACGGTCACCCCCCGCTACACATACGCCACCACATCGCTGTCCGGCGGCACCGTGACCTTCTACCGGACAGGGACGACGCAGACCGCTTGTGCTCCGACGACGATCGCGGGCGGCGCCACACACGGCAAGGCGGCCAAGGCGACCTGCCGGTTCACAGCCGCCGTGCCCGGGACCAAGTACGTGCTGACCGCCAAGTTCGGCGGCGAGGGCGAGAACGCTGCCGCGGGGCCGTCGACGCCGACGACGTACACGCCGGCAAGGGTCACTCCGACGGTCGCGCTCTCCTCGACCACGAGCCTCACACCGCCGGGCCACGCGGTGTACGGCCAGCCGGTCACCGTGCACGTGTCGGTCACCGGCCTCCCCCAGAGCGACACACCACCGGCCCCCGTGACGTTCGAGACCTCGGGCGGCACGCCGCTCACCTGCGTCGGGAGCGGCCAGGAGAACCCGCACGCCGGGGCGAAGGGCAGCTTCGGCGCGACATGCACCTTCCTGCCCGGCGCCGACGGCACACGCACCAGCGAGCAGGTGGTGGCCAAGTACGCCGGTGACACCCAGACGAACCCCGTCACATCGGGCACAGAGGCACCACCGAGCACGGTCACGTACTCGATCGAGCCGGCGACATCCTCGACGGTGCTGGCGGTCGCACCGACACCCACCCCGGTCGGGGCGCCGATCGCCCTGAAGGGGACCGTGATCGAGACCAGGGGATACGGCACAGCGCCGATCGCCGGCTCGGTGGAGTTCGAGCGGGGTGGCAAGGCCGTGCCCGGCTGCACAGCCGTCCCTGCGACCTACTCGGCGGCCACGAAGAGCGGGGTGGCGACCTGCGCGGCAGGGACAGCGCCCGGGAAGATCACAGCCCTCGCCTACTCGGCCACCTACTGCCCGGCCTCGATCTCTGCCTCGACCCCCGAGTGCAAGGACTGGAACCCGAGCACGTCGCCGACCCTGACCGACACGACGGTCCCCGACCCGACCGAGGTGCTCCTCACCCCGGCGGCGACACAGACCCACCCGTACACACTGGGAGGCGGCAAGGCGGTGACGGTCACCGCCACCGTCGGCACCACCGCCGGCAACGCGCCCGTCACGGGAAGGGTCACCTTCGAGCAGAACGGCAGCCCGATCAACGCCCAGGGCGGCGGCGCCTGCTCCACAGAGCCGGTGGCACATCCGGGGACCGCCTCCTGCACGTTCGTCCCGGTGGCGGGCAACGAGGACACAGTGGCCGCCACCTACACGCCGGCCACGACATCGCTCACCTCGGGGTCCACGTCGGCCAGGTGGTACGTGAAGGTGAGCGGGCAGGCGACGACAACGGCGGTCTCGGTGGCGGGCCTGACCGCCGGCTCGGCTCCGTACGGCGTCCCGCTCGTCGCCACGGCCACCGTCACCTCGGTCGGCAACGCGGTCCCGTCGGGCACCGTGGCCTTCAGCGTCGGCGGGGCGGCGGTGCCGTCGTGCAGCGCCCAGCCGGTCGCGGCCTCGGGCAAGGCGACGTGCACCCTCCCGCCGTCGATGCTGCCGGCGGGATCCGCCACCATCACGGCGATGTTCGCCTATGCCGGAGGGACATACGCCAAGAGCGTGAGCTCCCCCTTCACGTTCACGGTGGCACCAGCGGCCACCTCCACGGTGATCGCCATCGGCCCCACAAGCTCGACGACCGACCTGGTCACGGTCACGGTCACCGCCACGGTCGCCGGGGCCACGATCCCGCCGGCGGGCACGGTCTCCCTCTCAGGTACGAGCGGCTGCACCTCGCTGACCCTCGCTCCCTCGTCGGGGCCGACGGCGATCGCCACCTGCGCGGTGCCCCGACCGACCACACCGACCACCTACGGGGCGACCTACTCCCCAGGGGGAGCGCCGGTGGAATTCGCCGGCTCGACGGCCAGCCCGCTGACGGTCACCCCCGGCGCCTCGTGCTCCACCACAGCATCCTTCACAGCGGTATGGGCGCAGGCGGGCAAGAAGCTCACCCTCTCGGTCGACGGTGCCGCCGCCTACGGCGGCATCTCGCTCACATTGGGAGCAGTCACCGGCCCGTGCACCGCCACAGGGACCGTCCCCTTCGGCCAGGCGTCGCTCGGCCTCTTCGGCAAGACGCTGGCCAGCACCTCGGTGAGCGGCTACGTCGAGGGTGCACAAGGCTCGGGGCAGGACCCGATGGTCTGCCTCACCGGCGGGACCCTCGGGCTGCCGAGCGGCTGGTCGATCGGGTCGGTGAAGCTCTCGGCGACCGAGAAGCTCTGCTTCGCCCTGACGTCGGTCACCGGCTCGGCGGGGACAGTCGGCGCCCCCCAGGGCAGCCTCGCCGTCTCGGGCGCGGGCCTCCCCTTCGGGTTCCCCCAGACATCGGTCACCTACGACCTGACCCTCGACTTCACCGCCTCGCCGCTCGCCCTCACCGTGCACGTCGCGCCCGCCACTCCCCCGGCGAGCTCCCCCTACGCCACAGTGACGGTGACCGTGACCAAGGCCGGCAGCGGGTTCACGGCGACAGGCAAGCTCGAGGTGGAGAACCTCCCGTTCCTCGGCACCCCGGTCGACGGCACGTTCAGCGTGTCACCGGGGACAGGCGGCACGCTGGCAGGCTCGGTCACCCTCTCGGTCCCTGCCACGGCCACCTACGCCCCGGTGCCGGGGCTCACCTTGAAGGACCTCTCGCTCGGGCTGTCGACGTCGAAGGGCCTCACCTTCTCGGGGACCGCCGTCCTCGGGCAGAGCGGCAGCCAGGTCACGGTGACCCTTGCCGGCGGCTACCACGGCCACAAGTGGACCCTGACGCTCGCCCCCACCTCGATCGGGACCTGGACGCCGATCACAGGCATCACCCTGAGCCCGAGCCTCTCGGGCTCGCTCGCCATCACAACGGCGGGGACGTCGGCCGTCGTCACCTACGACTTCGAGGGCGGCACAGTCCCCACGAACCACACCGGTACCCCGCTCGCCACCTGGAAGCCGGGTGGCGGGGTGACCCTCACCCTCGACTGCGTCGCCTTCGCCTTCGGGACCAAGCCGGCGTGCGGCACAGGCTCGACAGCGCCCCGCCCGACGGACCCGACGCTCTTCGCCCAGGGCTCGGTGGCCTTCGGCGCCACAGGGGCCAGCTCGGGGATCACGGCCGGGTTCATGGGGGGCCTGGATCTCAAGACCCACCATGTCGCCCTCTCCTACGACGCCGCCGCCGGGCCGGTTTCGGTGACGCCGGTGAGTGGCCTCACCCTCACGCTCACCACGCTGAAGATCACAGGCAACGGCTCGGGTCTGAACGTGACGGGCCAGGCGAGTGCCGTCGCCTCCGCCCTGGGCGGCACACCGATCACGGCCTCGTTCAGCTACGCGACATCGACGCTGGTGGTCGCCGGCTCGGCCAGCTTCGCCGGCACCGGGGTCCCGCTCACCGGGGTGCTCGCCTACGCGTCGAAGACAGTGAAGGCATACACAACCGGCGTCGCCACAGTCGGCAAGGTGGACCTCGCCAAGGGGTTCAGCGGCTACGCCGTCTACCACCCGACAGGGTCGGTGGCGGCCGTCCTCCGGCAGGTCGACGCTTCTCTCGGGACAGGGGCGGCAGTGGTGCTCACCGCCCACTGGGCTCCGGGAGGCTCCCCGAGCTTCTCGGTCACGCTCGGCGCTGGCAGCGGGTTCCCGTTCCTCTCCTTGCCCGACACAGGCAGGATCACAACGGCGACGCTCGCCTACGCCAGCACAGCCCTCTCGCTCCAGGTCGCCGGCACCATCCCGGTCCCCGGCGCCACACCCGCCGCGATCACCCTCGCACTGACGATCGGCACCGGCGCCCAGGCCGGCACGTTCAGCGGCACCGCGACCGTCACCACACTGGTGGTCTTCGGCCAGAAGGTCGGGCTCGACGGCAGCCTCTCGCGGGCTGCCACAGGCAAGATCACCGCCACAGTCTCCTCCTGCGTGCCCAAGGCCGGGACCTGTGCCAAGGGCCCGATCCCCGGCCCGCTCACCCCGTTCGCCGGGGTGCCGCTCCAGCTCACGACAGTGTCGTTCTCCCTCGGGACCGGCGGGATCTCGGTGGCCGGCACCATGACGGTCGACGGGCTGGGGAGCCTGGCGGTGTCCGGCTCGCTCCAGAAGCTGAAGACATGGTCGCTCACGGTGACGGCCACGGCCTCCCAGCCGTGGAGCCCGGTGCCCGGGGTGACACTCTCGCCGTCGTTCACTGGGACGGTGGCCGACGCGGCGGGCACGGTCACCTTCTCGCTCGTCGCCTCGGGGCCCAACGGCTCGCCTCTCTTCACCCTGTCGCCGGGGGGAGTGACGCTCAGCGTGGCCTCGGTCGGCCTCGGCAATGCGGCCCCGCCGCCCGGGTGCAGTGTGAAGAAGGTGGGTGACCTGTGGCTGGCGGTCGGCGGCTCGCTCGGCCTGTCGGTCGGCAGCGTGAACGGCAGCGCCACCGCCGCAGGCTGCTTCGACCTCACCGCCAAGAGCTTCGCGCTCACCGCCACGGTCACAAGCCTCAGGTTCACAGCGCTCACAGGCCACGTCGTGTTCGGCGCACCGACGGTCACGATCAGCGGGTCGTCCGGCTCCTACCGGGTGGCCGCCGACGCCACACTCTCCGCCACGATGCCCGGGGGCGGCAGCCTGGTGGCGCGGGCGACCCTCGACTTCGAGCCGGGCGGAAGCTTCGTGATCGGGGCCGAGGTCAACCTCTCACAGTGGCTCGGCACGGACGGCGACGCCGCCTACCTGTACTACTCCTCCAAGGCGGTCGGCAGCTTCGAGACGGGTGACCCCACGCTCGGGAAGATCGCCCTCGTCAAGGGGGTCACCTTCGGGGTGGCGATCTCGCTGCCCACATCGGTGGTCACCGGGCTCGACCACGTCGGGATCCACCTGCCGGCGCACACCGGCTTCGCCGCCGTCGGGTCGATCACATTCACTTCGGACATCTTCCGGCTGAAGGTCGCGGTCAGCCTGGGTTCCGGGCTGCAGATCTTCACAGCGGGAGGGGTGAAGCTCCTGCTCGACTCGGGGTTCCTCCAGGTCGCGCTCTCCCCCTCGGTGGCCGAGTTCGGGGTGGGGCTCTCCGCCACCCTGCACCTCCCGTCGGTCGGGGCCGGCGGCCGGGCCTCGACAGTGCTCCTCACTGGCCAGCTCACCGTGTCGGACACCGACGTGGCGGTGGCGCTGTCGCTCGGGAGCTGCGGCGCCACAACAACAGCGTGGTTCACAGCGTTCGGGATACCCGGCCTCACCGTGCGGTGTGCCGCCATCACCGGCGACGTCACCTACGAGTTTCCGTTCGTGAGCGTCGGGTTCTCCGGCACCATCACGTCGCTGCCGTCGGTGATCTCCAACGTCACCGGCTACCAGACAGGTGCGCCGATCAGCTTCGCCTTCAACCTCGACCCCCTGCTCCTGTCCCTCAGCATCGGGACGAAGAACTCTACGACTCCGGCGCTCGAACCGCTCGCCGTCTTCGGCCAGGGGACACTCGTCAAGGTGGACTACGCCTCGCTCTACATCGCCCCCGAAGGTGCGACGATCGGGTCGACAGTGTACCCAGCCGGGATCAGCATGGGCTTCCAAGCGACACTGTTCAGCGTCAGGACGAGCATCCTGGCCAGCATCGGGCTGTCTCCGCCGAGCATCACATTCACCGCCACAATCTCGAAGATCACACTCCACGGCCTGTCGATCGGACCGGTGTCGGTGGTGCTGGCCGCGTCCGCCGGGACACATCCCAAATTCGAGTTCCAGTTCACCGGCACGGCGACGCTCGGCCCCGGATCGGTGAAGATCGGGCCGGACCTGAAGGTCGGGGGTGGGCTCAGCGCCACGGTGCAGGCGACACTGTCCACGTCCAAGCTCAGCGCCTTCATCTGGGGGTCGGCGTCGATCACAGTGGCGGCATGGGTCCCGACTGCTACCTGCTACACAGACACAGTCTTCCCCTACGGGTGCACATACCAGTGGAGGAGCACCGGGTTCTCGGTCACGTTGACAAAGACCGGCTTCTCCGTCACAGGCACAGGGGTCACGCTCGAGGCCGACGGCTACAAGGTCACCTTCGACTACAACGGCCATGTGTCGGCTCAGCTGGCCAGCGCCGAGCGGATGCACGGGCGCGAACGCGGCCACGGTCACGCTCATACGCTGGGTCGCCACGGCAACCATCGCCGAACGATGCCGCCGATGGCGCTCACCGCCACACGAAGGCCGCTCACAGCGACACCGACAACCGCGCCGGTGCCCCCACCGACCGGCCCGCGCCTCACAGGCGGGAAGGCCACCCTCGTGCCGAACCCGACATCGACCGTTCAGCCGACCACATCCCCGCGGTCGGGCTCCGGGGGTGGGTCGGAAGGTGCGACCGGGCCAGGCCCGGTGACCGTCCGTCCGGTGACCGGGCCGCCTGTCGGGAGCTGGCAGGTGGCCTCCCCGATGGCGAGCGCACGGGCCTTCCCGGCGACCGCCACCCTTCGCAATGGCGACGTGCTCGTGGCCGGCGGCGCGGGGGCGACCAAACAGCCGCTGGCGTCGGCCGAGGTGTACGACCCGTCCACCGGCAAGTGGTCCGCGGCCGGGTCGCTCTCGACAGCGAGGGTCGGCGCCACGGCGACGGTGCTGAAGGACGGCGACGTGCTCGTGGCGGGGGGCTTCGGGGCGACGAAGGCGCCGCTGCGGACGGCCGAGCTGTTCGACCCGGCGACCGGCACGTTCTCCCCGACCGGTTCGATGCGCGGCACCCGGGCATTCGCCTCGGCCGAGCTGCTCCCCGGCGGCGACGTGCTCGTGGCCGGCGGCGTGGGGGCAGGGCACGCCCCGCTCCGGACCGCAGAGCGCTACGACCCGAAGACCGGCACGTTCTCGGCCACCGGCTCCATGCGGAGGGCACAGGCATTCGCCGCCGTGGCGAGCCTTCGCAACGGTCAGGTGCTCGTGGCCGGGGGCTTCGACACCACGGGACCGCTCGCCACCGCCGAGCGGTACGACCCCTCGTCGGGAGCGTGGTCGTCAGCCGGCACGATGAGCGAGCCGCGCCTCATGGCGTCAGCCGCCACCCTTCCCGACGGAGACGTGCTCGTGGTGGGCGACGCCGCCGACGGCGACGTCTACGACCCCTCCACCGGTGACTGGACCCACACCCAGGGCATGCCCATGGCGGTGACGATGCCGGTCGTGGCCAGCCTGCCGGGCGGCCAGGTGCTCGTGGCCAGCGGCGAGAGCGCCGGCAGCAGCGTGGCCACAGCCGTCCTCTACCAGCCGAGCTCGACCGCGTGGAAGGACGCCGGCTCGATGCAGGCGACCCGGGCGGGAGCGGCGGCGGCGGTGCTCTCCAACGGCCAGGTCCTGGTGGCCGGCGGCGGGGACGTGACCGCCAATCCCGGGGGACGTCCCTCCATCAGCACCGAGGCCACCGCCGACCTCTACTCGCCCCCGGCGGGCATCGGTGCGCAGCCTGGTGCACGGCCCGCCGGCGGCACCCTGGCGGTGATCTCCTCTTCGCCCCTGCCGATCGCGCTCGGCTCGGTCGGCGGGGCGGTGGTGCTCGCGGGCCTCGCCGTCTGGGTGTACGAGCGGCGCCGGCGACTGCGGGCTCGCCCCCCGGCATCGACCTTGCCGACTTCCTGATCGCGGCGACGGCGGAAGAAGAGGGCGCGCGGTTGGCCACGTTGAACGATCGTCACTTCCCCGTGTTCGAGAAGCTTCGCCCGCCCTGGTAGGCCGGTCGCGGGCGCCAGCCTCCTCGCCGAGCCCGGCCGAGCGCCCACCCGGTTGGGGCCCGCGCCACCGGGTTCGGTAACCTCGGGCGCCATGGAGCACCGCATCTCCGAGCGCCTCGCCGAGCTCGCCAGCCGACGGGAGCAGGCACTGCACGCCGGCAGCGAGCGCGCCGTCGAGCGCCAGCACTCCCGGGGGAAGATGACCGCCCGGGAGCGGATCGACTACCTGCTCGACGAGGGCTCCTTCCAGGAGCTCGACATGCTGGCCCGCAGCCGGATGCCCGGCCTCACCGACGACCAGCGTCCCTACACCGACGGGGTGGTGACCGGTTTCGGCACCATCGACGGCCGGAGGATCTGCATCTTCAGCCAGGACCCCACCGTCAACGGCGGGTCGCTCGGCGAGGTCTTCGGCGAGAAGATCCACAAGGTCATGGACCTGGCCGCCTCCATCGGCGTCCCCATGATCGGCATCAACGACGGTGGCGGCGCCCGGGTGCAGGAGGGCGTCGTCGGGCTCCACTACTACGGCGGCATCTTCCGGCGGAACGTCGCGTCGTCGGGGGTCATCCCCCAGATCAGCGTGATCATGGGGTCGTGCGCCGGCGGAGCCGTCTACTCGCCGGCCATCACCGACTTCATCTTCATGGTGCAGGGCACCTCGCACATGTTCATCACCGGTCCCGACGTGGTGAAGACGGTGACCGGCGAGGACGTGACGCTGGAGGAGCTGGGTGGGGCCATGAGCCACGCCACCAAGTCCGGGGTCGCCACGTTCGTCGAGCCGGACGAGAAGGCGTGCCTCGACGACGTCCGCTACCTCCTCTCCTTCCTCCCCGCCAACAACCTGGAGGAGCCGCCGCCGGCGGTCGCCGACGACGATCCTGAGCGCGAGACCCCCGAGCTGGTCGAGCTGATGCCGTCCTCGCCGAACCAGCCCTACGACATGACGCGGATCATCACTGCCGTGGTCGACGACGGCGAGTACCTCGAGGTCCACTCGCACTGGGCCATGTCGATCACGTGCGGGTTCGCCCGGATCGACGGGCGGGTGGTGGGCATCGTGGGCAACCAGCCGGCGGTGCTCGCCGGCGTGCTCGACATCGACTCGTCGGAGAAGGCCGCCCGGTTCGTGCGAACCTGCGACGCCTTCAACATCCCTATGGTGACGTTCGTCGACGTACCCGGCTTCATGCCCGGCACGGACCAGGAGTACGGCGGCATCATCCGCCACGGCGCCAAGCTGCTCTACGCCTACTGCGAATCGACCGTGCCCCGGATCCAGGTCATCACCCGCAAGGCCTACGGCGGGGCCTACGTCGTCATGAGCTCGAAGTCGATCGGCGCCGACCTGGCCTTCGCCTGGCCCTCGGCCGAGCTGGCCGTGATGGGTCCACAGGGGGCGGTCGAGATCGTCTACCGCCGGGAGCTGGCCGACGCGGCCGATCCGGCGGCCCGGCGGGCCGAGCTGGTCGAGGAGTACACGGAGCGCTACGCGACGCCGTACCTCGCGGCGGAGCGGGGCTACGTCGACGACGTCATCTCCCCGGCCGATACCCGCAAGGTGCTGGCCCGGAGCCTGGCCATGCTCGTCTCCAAGCGCGAGGAGCTGCCACGGCGCAAGCACGGGAACGTCCCCCTGTGAGCCAGGCCGAGGCCGAGGCGGCGGTCGGGAGCGAGGCCGGGACCGGGGGCCCGACCGGTCCGACGAGCGGGTACGGCCTGCGGCCGCGGGCCCAGCCCGCCCCCGACGTGCTGGCCATGGTGGCGGCGGCCGTCGACCAGGTCTGGCCCCGCCCCGTCGTGGTCGAGCAGCCGGAAACCGCCAGCCACCTCACCTGGCGGTTCAGCGGGCGGTGGTGGTCGCGACCGGTGCCGGCCCGTCGGGAGCGGCCCTTCCGCTGACCGGTCCGGCGCGCCCGGGTCAGCGGCGGTGCGCCTCGGCCAGCCGGGCCAGGTCCGCCACGATCTTGTCGAGCTCGAAGTCCTTGGGGGTGTAGACGGCGGCCACGCCCTTGCCCCGAAGCACCTCGGCGTCGTCGGCGGGGACGATGCCGCCGACGACCACCGGGGCGTCGACGCCGGCCTGGCGCAGCCGGTCGAGCACCTCGGGGACGAGCTCGAGGTGCGAGCCCGAAAGGATGGAGAGACCCACCACGTCGACGTCCTCGTCGCGAGCGGTGGCCACGATCTGCTCGGGGGTGAGCCGGATGCCCTGGTACACGACCTCGAAGCCTGCGTCGCGGGCGGCGACGGCGATCTGCTCGGCGCCGTTGGAGTGGCCGTCGAGGCCCGGCTTGGCCACCAGCAACCGTGGCGGCCCCCCCGTCGACTCGGCCAGTGC
>JBOGGF010000228.1:0-2707 GCA_050743965.1 Acidimicrobiales bacterium | reverse complement strand
ACGAGGAAGCCGGCGGCCACCCCCATCACCCGGTCGCCCAGCTCTTCCTGGTGGACGAGGATCCGCAGGCCGTCGCGCAGCGACCGGTCGAGGTCTTGGTAACAGTCGGCCAGCGCCGGGCGGGGGTCGAGATTGGGAGCGAGCGGGAAGTGGGCGTAGTCGAGCTCGCCCTCGTCGTACGCATAGAGGTTGTGATGCGAGGGCAGCAACGACACCACTCGGCTGAAGCCCTGGCCGCGGAGCCAGATGATCTCCTCCTCACGTCGCACCCGTCGGTGGTTCGGTGCGGACCCCCCGGGCCGCTCGCTGATCGCCATCCGGTCGCGGATGATCCAGGTGAAGTTGCGGGGCGGGATCCCCGCCGCCCACTTGCCTTTCACCGTCGACCCCCGCGCGCGCCGCTGTCGTCACCGCTCATGCTGCCGACGCCATTGCCGACGCCATCGCGGCCGCCGTCCTCACCGGGCCGACGAGCGCCGCCGCCTCGACCGTCGGGCCCACGTCGTGCACCCGGGCCATCGCCGCTCCCGATGCCAGGGCCCACACCGCCGTGGCCAGGGAGGCGGCGAGCCGGTCCGCCACGGGCACGGGGGCCGCTCCGGCGGCACCGAACCGACCGAGGAACGCCTTGCGGCTGGTGCCGACGAGCACGCGGGCTCCGGACCCGGTGGCACCGGCGACGAGAGCCGGCAGAGCGGCGAGCAGGCGCAAGTTGTGCGCCGCCGTCTTGGCGAAGCCGATGCCGGGGTCCACCCACACCTCGGGCACGCCGGCGGCAGTCGCCCTCGCCGCCAGGTCGAGCACGTGCCGGTGGACCTCGGTGACGACGTCGTCGTAGCCGGCGAGCCGGTCCATCGTCGCCGGCGTGCCGCGCATGTGCATCGCCACCCAGCCGACCTGGCACTCGGCCGCCACCGGCCACAGTGCGCCGGAGATGTCGTTCACCAGCGTGGCTCCGGCGGCAACGGCCGCCCGAGCCACGGAGGGCTTCACCGTGTCGACCGACACCCGGACGTCGGGGGCCAGGGCCTCGACCACCGGAACGACCCGGCGCAGCTCCTCCGCCTCGCCGACCGGCGCGGCGCCGGGACGGCTCGACTCGCCCCCCACGTCGACGATGTCGGCGCCCTGGGCCACCATCTCGCGCCCGTGGGCGACGGCGTCGGTCGTGCGCAGGTAGCGCCCGCCGTCGGAGAAGGAGTCCGGCGTCACGTTGAGGATGCCCATCACGAGGGGACGCTCCTCTTCGCTCCCGGCCATGGAGCCAGCGTACGCGAACCGCCGTGGCCCCGCGGCGGGCTCGAGCGGTCGACGCGCCGTGCGGCCTAGCGGCCGTGGACGAACTGCATCGCCTCTGCCCTGGTGGCGGCGTCCGAGCGGAACAGCCCCCGCACCGATGAGGTGACGGTCAAGGTCCCGGGCTTCTTCACGCCGCGCATCGACATGCACAGGTGCTCGGCCTCGACCACCACCAGCACACCGCGGGGCTGGAGGACCCGCTCTACCGCGACGGCGATCTGGGTCGTCATGCGCTCCTGCACCTGGAGGCGGTGGGCGAAGCCGTCGACCAGGCGGGCCAGCTTGGACAGGCCGGTGATGCGGCCGTCGTCGGCCGGGATGTAGGCCACGTGCGCTCGCCCGATGAACGGCACCAGGTGGTGCTCGCACAGCGAGGCGAACGGGATGTCGCGCACCATCACCATCTCGTCGTGCTCGGCGGCGAAGGTCACCGTCAGGTGGCGGGCGGGGTCGTCCGCCAGCCCCGAGAACAGCTCCTCGTACATGGCGGCGACACGCCGGGGAGTGTCGCGGAGACCCTCGCGGTCGGGATCCTCGCCAATGGCGGCGAGGAGCTCGACGACGGCGCGCCGGGCCCTGGTGATGTCGACTGCCAACGAGGGGGCTCCTTTCCCGCTCCGCCCGCCGGTCACCCGGCGGCGTCGCCGAGGTAGACGTGCACGCCCTGCAGGTTGCGGAAGCGCTCGTCCACGTCGAGCCCGTAGCCGACGACGAACTCGGGCGGGATGGCGAAGCCCACGTAGCGCAGGTCCAGGTCCGCCCGCTGCTCGCCCTCCTTGACCAGGAGGGCGCAGACGTCCACGCTGACCGGTCGCCGGGCGCCGAAGTACTTGCGGAGGTAGTTGAGGGTCAGCCCGCTGTCGATGATGTCCTCGACCACCAGCACCCGCCGCCCGGTGAGCTCGGCGTCGAGGTCCTTGACGATGCGCACGACGCCGGACGTCCGGGTGGCGCTGCCGTAGGAGGACACGGCCATGAAGTCGACGTCGACCGGCAGCTCGATCGCCCGGCAGAGGTCGCTCATGAAGAGCATGGCGCCTTTCAGCACCCCGACCAGCAGCGGCGGGTCGTCGGCGTAGTCGGCGGTGATGCGGGCGCCCAGCTCGGCCACCTTCGCCGCGATCTGCTCGGCGCTCACCCGCAGCGGCCCCACGGCGGGCGCCGCCCATGCCGGGACCATCTCGAGGGCCTCGCCCGCCGTCACGGCGCGAGACCCTATCGGAGCGCTCACCGTGGCCCCGGGCCGAGCGATGTGCCCGAGGGTGCGCCGGGCGCGCTCGCCCGCGTGCGGCTCGGTGACCCGTCCACCCGCTCCGGAGGCTCGAGGCGCAGGCGACGGGCGGTGCGGCGCACCCGCCAACCCCCGGCGACCTCCGTGCCGGCGGCGTCGCCCCGGGCGACCGCCAGC
>JBOGGF010000227.1:0-7380 GCA_050743965.1 Acidimicrobiales bacterium | reverse complement strand
CCGCCTCCTGCACCGCGGGGTGCTCGACGGCCGAGGTCACCACGGTCACGGGACCGTCGGCGGCGCCCAGCACGCCGAGCACTGCCAGGTTGTCGGCCTCCGAGCCGCCCGAGGTGAACACCACCTCGCGGGGCTCCGCCCCGAGCAAGCGGGCGACGGTGTCGCGGGCCTCCTCGAGGGCGGTGCGGGCGGCCCGTCCGGCCCGGTGGCTGGACGATGGGTGGCCGAACCGGGCCGCCAAGAACGGCTCGAGGGCTGCGGCGACCTCGGGGCGCACCGGGGCGGAGGCGGCGTGGTCGAGGTAGGCGCTCATCCGATCGACACCGCCTTGGCGTTGCAGAACTCCTTGATGCCGAGGGCCGACAGCTCGCGCCCGTAGCCGGACCGCTTGATGCCGCCGAAGGGCAGCTCGGGGGTCGAGGCCACCATCGAGTTGACGAACACCTGGCCGGAGCGGACGCCGGCCACCAGCCGGCGCCGCTCGGCCTCGTCCCGGGTCCACACGCTCGCCCCCAGGCCGTACTGCGTGCGGTTGGCCACGGCGATCGCCTCGTCGACGTCGGCCACCGCCTCGACGGTGGCGACCGGGCCGAAGACCTCCTCGGTCAGCACCTGCATCTCGGTCGTCACCTCGGTGAGGACGGTGGGTCGGTAGAACCACCCGGGCCCGTCGGGGGCGCCGCCGCCGCAACGCACGGTGGCGCCCTTGGCCCGGGCGTCCTCGACCTGGGCCGCAAGCTGGTCGCGCTGGGCCGCCGAAACGAGCGGTCCGACGTCGGTCGCCGGCTCGAGCGGGTCGCCCACGGTCAGCGCCGCCATGGCCTCGGTGAACCGGTCGGCGAACCGGTCGAACACCGCGGCCTCGACCACGAACCGCTTGGCGGCGATGCAGGACTGCCCATTATTTTGCACCCTCGCCTGGACGCCGACCTGCACGGCGCGGTCGAGGTCGGCGGTGGCGGTCACCACGAACGGGTCGGACCCGCCGAGCTCGAGCACGCACTTCTTGAGGGCCCGGCCAGCCGCCCCGGCCACCGCCATTCCGGCCAGCTCGCTGCCGGTCAGCGTCACCGCCGCCACCCGGTCGTCGGCGATCAGGTCGGCAAGGACATCGTGACCCACCAGTAAGGTGCCGAAGCTCCCCGGCGGGAAGCCGGCCCGCCGGAACAGGTCCTCGAGGAAGAGCGCCGTCTGGGGCACGTTGGCGGCGTGCTTCAACAGGCCGGTGTTGCCGGCCATGAGCGCCGGGGCGGCGAACCGCACGACCTGCCACAGGGGGTAGTTCCACGGCATGACCGCCAACACGGTCCCCAGGGGCTGGTAGCGGACGTAGCTGTGGGAGGTGACCTCCTCGTCGGCGAGGAGCCGCTCGGCGTGCTCGGCGAACCAGCGCATGACCATCGCGCACTTGGAGACCTCGCCCTTGGCCGCGGCGAAGGGCTTGCCCATCTCGACCGTGAGCATCCGGGCCACGTCGGGCTGCTCGCCCTCCAAGAGCTCCGCCGCCCCCACCATCAGCCGGGCCCGGTCGGAGTAGGCCATGTCGGCCAGCTCACCGAAGGCGCTGGCGGCAGCGGCCACCTTCGCCTCGACCTCCTCGCCGGAGTGGGGGTCGTAGGTCTTGACGACCTCGCCGGTGGTCGGGTTGACGGTGGAAAAGGCCATGGCACGATTCTCGCGTGCCGGTGTGACCTACGAACCGCCCTTCACCTTGCGGCGGGGCTTGAAGGCGAACCACCAGACACTGGCCATGGTGGCGGCCACTCCGGCCCCGGCGGCGATCGGCTTGACGATCTTCTTCGGGCTCGCCATGGCTCCAGACCCTACCGGGCATGCCTCCGCTTCGCGGCGGGGGCCGCCCCCCTGCCACCGCCGGGTGACAGGGGGACATACCGGTTACCGGCCAGCAGAGGCGTCAGTTGGTGCTACGAAGCCGCCGCCGCATGGCCACCATCCCGGCCCCGGCCACGAGCAGCCCGCCGCCCACGCCGAAGAGCGTGATGTCCTGGACGCCCGACGTCGAGCCGCCACCCGTCTGGGGCGCGCCGCTGGGCATGGCGCTCATCTGCGACGCCGTGAGCGGCCCGCAGAGGGCGGGCGCCGTTGCCGCCAGCGGCAGCGACGGCACGAGGGGGCTCTTCGACGTCCCCGCAGCCTTGGGCGCGGTCGCCGGTGTGAGCCCGTGGACGACGATCACCGCGGTGCCACCCTGGACGGCCTTCATCGTTGTGGCGTTCAGTGTGATCGTCCGGCTGTAGTTGATTGTCGACCCGCTCGGCGCGATTGTCGTGTTGACCCCTGTCTTGGGGGACGTGCCACCTGGTGTCACCGACAGCGTCGTCTGGATTGTCCCGTAGGAAGGACCGGCCTCCTTGGTGGCGATGACGCCGTCGCCGTTCGTGTCTGTGGCCGCGGTCGGGCAGACCCCCTTGGCCAGCCCGTGGATGTGCTGGACGTGGGGGAACGGCTTGCCTGTGAACATGGCGGCGAGCCCGGTGACGTGCTCGGTGATCGTCGCCTTGGTGCCTGTGAGCGTCAGCTGCAGTGTCCCCGACGCCTTTGTCTGGCCGTTGAGCGGCACCGGCTTGAGGGTGGCGGTGTAGGTGGTCGAGCCGGTCGTCGCCGCACCGGCGACCGGGGGCATCGCGACGCCCAGCCCCATCAGGGCCATGCCGGCGGCACCGGTGGTGAGGCCGGCAGCGCTGAGGATCTTCTTGGCGACTCTGCGATCCATTCGTCGTTGCATTTGTGCTTTTGCGCTCCACTTCTGTCGGTCTTCATTGTCAGTTGGCGAACGACAATGCCGCTCCAATAACCAATCTGCTATGGGGGTTCGTTTCGCCGGGAACGCCAGTCCCACGCGCCTCCCGCGCGGCGAGCTATGCTGCGCACGGGCACGGTGTCATGGCGTGGTGAGCCGGCACCACGATGCTCACCAGCCCAAACACTTCAGATCGCCCAAGTGAAATCTCAGAAGCTCTCATCCGCTCGCCCGCCCGGCGCCGTATACCTGACGAGAGCGGGATTTGTCTCCCGCGTCACCGTCCTCGTCCGGAAAGGCAATGTGCAATGCGGTGGTGGCGACCGATCAAGAGCAAGAAAGCCCTCGGAGTGGCGGCCGCAGTCCTCATCCTCGGCGGCGGCTCTGCCGTAGGTGTGGCGGCGGCATCCCAGCAGCACGCGCCGCAGCCGACCGCACGCGCCGCCGGCACCACCGGCCCCAGGCCGAGCCCCGCCGGCGCGGCTGACAAGTCGTCCGGCGCCCCGACCCCGACGACGAGCCCCGGCGGCGCCGTCTCCCCGTCCACCGGCGACGCCGCTACCAGCACCGGGCCACCGGTCGTCGGGCCGACGCTGCCCGCGTCGGACCCGGTGTCGATCGACATCCCGGCGATCTCCGTGCAGTCGAACCTGCAGCACCTCGGCCTCAATCCCGACGGCACCATCCAGGTGCCCCAGCCGGGTCCGGCCTACAACGAGGCGGCGTGGTACGACGGCTCGCCGGCGCCGGGAACGGAGGGGCCGTCGGTCATCGAGGGGCACATCGACTCGGCCGCCACAGGACCTTCCGTCTTCTTCCGGCTCGGCGCCCTCGGGCCCGGCGACCCCGTGGACGTCACGCTGGCGGACGGCACGGTGGCGGTGTTCACGGTGACCGGGGTTCGCCAGTACCCGAAGGCGTCGTTCCCGACGGCGACGGTCTACGGCAACACCGACTTCGCCGCCCTCCGGCTGATCACGTGCGGCGGCTCGTTCGACGGTACGACTGGTCACTACGTGGCCAACACGGTGGTGTTCGCCTCCCTCTCGTCGTCCCACCCGGCGGGTGCGGCGTGACCGCCGTGGCCATGGAGGGCGCCGGGACCAACCGGGTGGAGCAGCGGAAGCGCCGCCTCGCCGTCGTCCTCGGCGTGGTCTGGCTCTTCGACGCCGCTCTACAGGCGCAGCCGTTCATGTTCGGCCACAGGTTCCCCCGCCAGGTCATCGACGGCGCGGCGACAGGGCAGCCGATCATCGTGGCGGCGCCACTGCACTGGTTCGCCAACCTGCTCGTGAGCGCGCCGTGGATCGACGCCTTCTTCGTGATCATCCAGCTGGCCATCGGGCTCATGCTGCTGGCGCGGCGCTGGCGGCGTCCGGCGCTCCTGGCGTCGGCCGGGTGGGCCATCGGGGTGTGGTACTTCGGCGACGGGCTGGGAGGGATCCTCGGTGGCCATACGACGCTGCTGACCGGCTTCCCCTCCGCACCGCTGGTCTACGTGGCGGTCAGCCTGGCCCTCTGGCCCTCGCCGGTGGACCGCTCGGTGGCGGCGGTCCCCGTCCTGGGCCGGTCGCCCCGGTGGCGGCAGGTCGACGCCGCGCTGGGTCGGCGCAGCGGCCTCGTCGCCATCTGGTCCTGGGTGGGGCTGTGGACGGTCGCCGGGCTGTTCCGCCTGCTGCCGGGCCAGCACACAGCCGGGGCAGTGGGTAGCACGCTCTCTTCGATGGCGGCCACAGCAGCGCCGGGCGTCGGCTCCCTCGACCGGTTGTCGGCGCATCTCGGCGGGAGCCTGGGGCTGCTGGTCGTCGCCCTCCTGGCCGCCGGGGAGCTGGCGATCGGCGTCGGTGCGCTCCACCGGCGGTGGCGGCCGTGGGCGGTGGGGGCCGGGGCGGCACTGTCCCTGCTCTTCTGGGTGTTCGGCCAGAACTTCGGCGGTATCTCCACCGGCACGGCGACCGACGTCGCCGCCGCACCGATCTACATCCTGCTGGCGGCGGTCATCGCCACCACCGTGCCGGGTGCGCTGACACGGGGGAAGGCACGCGCCAGATCCGTTGGGAGCGCCATGGCGGGCGAACCACCGGCCGAACGCTTCCGCCGGCAGGCGAGCTGACCGGCCGATCTCAACGGGCAGCCGGCTCGGGCGGCACCCCGAACCGGACCTCCTCGGGTGGCTGGTCCCCGAAGGCGAGGTCGAGGATGTTGGCCGCCACCCACGGCGGGGTGTTGTACGACGAGTAGGTGCGGAACCGCTCGACCTCGGGGAACCGCTCCTCGTCGGTGGCGCGGATGACGGCCTGCATGTCCGTGTCGACGAGGCCGGGCGCCACAGCGTAGGCCCGAAGGCCGTGGTCCGCCTCCTCGATGGCCACGCACTCGGTCAGCTGCTCGACCGCCGCCTTGGCGGCGCAGTAGGGCGCCCACCCGGCGTACGGGCGGGTCGCCGCGCCGGACGAGACGTTGACCAGCACGCCTTGGCCCGCGCGCCCGACGACATGACGGGCGAACGTCGCCGTCCCGTTGACCACCCCCAGCACGTTGACCTCGATGGCCCGGGCCACCTCGGCCGGGTCGAGCGCGGCCAGGGGGCCCATCGGCTCCACCACCCCGGCGTTGTTCACCCACAAGTCGATCCGCCCGAACCGGTCGACCACCGCCTCGGCGAACCGGTCCACCGCACCGGCGTCGGCGACGTCGACCGCAAGGGCGAGCGCCCCGGGGACCACGTCGGGTGCGTGCCGTGCGCACAGTCCCAGCTGCAGCCCGGCACCGGCGAAGTGGGTCGCGAGCCCTGCGCCGATGCCCCGGCTGGCGCCGGTCACCACCGCCACCCGTCTCATACCTTCTCCACCCACACCTGGCCTCCTTCCACCTCGTGGCCCGCGTCAACCCCGGGAGCCGCCACGACCTCGTCGGCCAGGACCTCGCGGGCGATCCCGTCGAACAGCGGGGCGAGGTCGTCGAGCCCGGACACGTGCAGCCGGATGCGGTCCGACACCTCGAGGCCCTGCTCCTTGCGCAGCTCCTGGACGTGGCGGACCACCTCCCGGGCCCGGCCCCGGCACCGCAGGTCGTCGTCGAGGGCGAGGTCGAGGGCCACCACCTCGCCGCCCTCGCGCGAGACGGCGAACCCGCCCTGGCCCTGGACCCGGAGGTCCACCTCGCCCGGCCCGAGCTCGACCGGGCCCTCGGGGAGATCGACCGTCACCGCGCCCCCGGTCTCGAGGGCCGCCGCAGCGGCCGCCGGGTCGAGACCGGCCAGCGCACCGCGCAGATGCTTGACCTGCTCGCCGAGGCGGGGACCGAGGGCCTTGAAATTGGGGACCAGCTCGAACGTGAGCACCTCCCCCAGCTCCTCGGCCACCTCGACCCGGTCGACGTTGAGCTCGTCCTCCACCAGCCCCGGCAGGAGTGCCGGCGCACCCGGCGCCAGGAACACGAGGGCGCGGGCCAGCGGCTGGCGGACCTTCACCCCGGCCTCGCCACGGGCGGCGCGGCCGAGCGACGCCAGCCGCCGGACCAGGGCCATCTGCGCCTCCAGCTCGCGGTCGAGGGCCTCCGCGCCGACGCCGGGCCAGTCGGCGAGGTGGACCGAAGCCTCCTCTCCCGCGCCGGTCAGCTGCCGCCAGAGCCGATCGGCCACGAACGGGCAGAAGGGCGCCAGCAGCGCGGCGATGGCAACGAGGGCCTCGTGGAGGGTGGCCTGGGCGGCCAGGGAGTCAGCGGGCGGGGCATGGGGGTCGGTCCGCCAGAACCGGCGCCGGCTGCGCCGGACGTACCAGTTGGACAGGTCGTCGACGAGGGCGGCGAGGGCGGCGGCGGCCTGCAGCGGCTCGTAGGCGTCGAGGGCGCCGGTGACCTCTGCCACGGTCGAGGCCACCCGGGAGGCGGCCCAGCGATCGAGCGGCGGGCGCTCGGCGGGCGCCGGCACCGCCGGGTCGTCGGGGTCGAAGCCGTTGAGCGAGGCGTACGTGGTGAAGAAGCCGACGGTGTTCCACAGGGTGAGCAGCGTGTCGCGCAGGGAGGTGTCGATCGCCCCCAGGCTCACCCGGGTCGGCGTCCAGGGCGACCCCTGGCTGAACATCCACCACCGCAGGGGGTCGGCGCCCCGGCTGGTCAGGATCTCCCACGGGTCGATGACGTTGCCGAGAGACTTGGACATCTTGCGCCCGTCGGCGTCGACGATGTGCCCGAGCGCCATCACGTGGCGGTAGGGGGCGGCACCGTGGACCAGCTGGTTGACGGCGAGGAGGGAGTAGAACCAGCCCCTCGTTTGGTCGATGGCCTCGGTGACGAAGTCGGCGGGGAAGGCGAACGCCTCCTCCGAGCCCGGAGCGTGGGGGTAGCCGACCTGGGCGGCGGGCATCGAGCCCGAGTCGAACCAGGCGTCGATCACCGGCTCGATCCGCCGCGCCAGCGGGAGCGGGCCCGGGGCGGGCGGTGTCAGCACCGGGGTGGTCCCGGCCGGTGACGCACCCCCCAGCATGGAGCATTCCGGGCAGGGGAAGGCGACCTCGTCGATGGCCGGCCGGTGCGGGTCGACCCCGGTCACGTCCCGGCCGGCCAGCTCGGACAGCTCGGACAGCGAGCCCACGCAGAAGGTGTGCCCAAGGTCGCAC
>JBOGGF010000226.1:0-1992 GCA_050743965.1 Acidimicrobiales bacterium | reverse complement strand
GCACAAGCCGGAGGCGATCGCGATCGCCGACCACGTCGTCGACCTCGGCCCCGGCGCCGGCCACGACGGCGGCCGGATCGTCTTCGAGGGCACCCCCGGTGATCTCGCCGCCGCCCGCTCCACCCTCACCGGCGAGCACCTCGCGGCCTACGTCGGCACCTGACCGAGGTCGCGTCCTGTCGACCAGGTCCCCGGGAAGCGGGCCTGGCCCAGCTCGGTCGCGTCCCCGAAGGGGTGGTACCCGGGCAATCGGTCGACCGGCGTGTCGAGGTAGACCTTCGCCTCGGGCGGCTGGCCGAAGCGACCGTGGCTCCAGCGCACCTCGACGTGCCCCCGGACGACCCCCTCCTCACCGGTGGCGCGCACGGCATAGCGGGCGGCCCAGTCCACCCGGGGCTGTCCGGCGTCCGCCGGCGCCACGGTGAGGCCCCGGAGCTTGTAAGCGTGGTGCCAGTCCCACGGGGTGTCTACCCGGCAGCGCAGGCTGGCCGCCCCGTCGGCGCCCAAGAGGAAGTACGGCGCGTTGCCGATCCGGAGGAGGCGCCACAGCATGCGCACGGGGTCGAAGTCGGAGAGACGATCCTGCCACCGCTCGGCCGACCGGGCGCTGACGGCCGCGCACAGGCGGCGGTACGGGTCCTGGGCCCCAGCCGGGTACCGCCGGTCTCGCAGGGCATGCCGGAGCCGCTCCCGGTTGGCGGCCGTCAGCTCGGCCGCCGCGTCGGGCAGGTCGTCGAGCCCGGTGTCCTGCCCGGTGTCCGGGCCGCAGGCCCGGCAGGCGGCGTAGAGGTCCTGGTACTCGTCGGGCGCCACCGCCTGGTACCAGTCGGTCCGGTCCCATGTGCCGGTCGTGGCGAGCAGCCCGTCGAACAGCCGGGCCGGGGAGGCGTTGGCGATGTTGGCCGACAGGTACTTGCAGCTGACGAGGTACACGTGGTCGATGCGCAGGTCGATCGGCGCCACCTCGTCGCCCGGCGGCCGGCGGCCCCCGGTCCACTCGACCAGGCGGGGCGGGCGGCGGGCGAGCCCGTCGGCGGCGGCGGCGAAGGCCTTCCCGTTCCGGTAGGCGGCGACGAAGTCGCCGTGGTAGGCGGCATCCCCGTGGAGGCGGGCGAGCCGGTCCCACGTAGCCCCGTCGATGCGCAGCACCGACGACCGGGCGGCCAGTGCGCGGGATAGGTCGTCGAAGGGGAGGGTGCCGAGCGCCGTGGCCAGCTCGGTGACCAGGGTGCGATCAGTGGCCACCGGCAGCGGCGCGGGTCATCGCCTCGTCCGGGTCGGGGGGCGGGCGTGGGCTCGGCGTCGCGGGCGGGCGTAGCCGGCCAGCCGGTCGAGGTCCTCGCTGCAGCGCAGGCCGATCACGTCGTAGACCGGCTTGGCCCCGGTGCCCGTCACCTCCCGGAGTGCCTGGCCGCCGGCGCTGTTGGGTGCCGGCTTGTCCGTGGTGAGCAGCACGAAGCGGGCTGCGGGCCGGGTGTGGTGGACCACCGTGGCCTTCCCGAGCGCCTTCCACAGCGTCTCCATGCGCTGCAGCCCGCCCCGGGTGGAGGTGAAGGCGCCCGAGACGTCGAAGAGCCACTCGCCGCCGGCGCCGTCCTCGGCAACGAAGTTGACCTCGACCCCGGCCTCGAGGCGCTTGCTCTCCCCCACGACGGTGAACCCCGATGCGTCCAGGGCCCACCTCGCCAGCTCTCGGGCCCGGCGTCCCTCGCGCACGGCCCGGGCGAGGAACCCCTCTGCCGGATCGACCGCCTCGGCGACGGCGGGGAGGAGCGGGCGGCCCGGGTCCCCCCGGTGCTCGGCCTCGCCACCCAGCCGCGCCCGCTCGGCGGCGATCCGCTCCAGGGACGCCGCCCGGTACTGCGGGTCGGTCTCGTAGCCGGCGAAGTGGCGCGCCGCCCGCAGGGCGGCGACGGCCGTCGTGCCCGAGCCCATGAACGGGTCGAGCACCAGGTCCCCCCGATAGGTGTAGAGGTCGATGAGCCGCTGGGG
>JBOGGF010000225.1:0-8305 GCA_050743965.1 Acidimicrobiales bacterium | reverse complement strand
ATATCTGCCGGCAGCTGGGCGTCCGCCAGGTGGTCGAGACCCACGGGCACTGGGACCACATCCAGGCGGTCCCGGCCGTACGCGAGGCCGGCATCGGCGTGGCGGTGACGGCCGAGGACGCCGGGATGCTGCCCGCCTACGACCAGCTGCTGGAGGACGACGCCGTGGTGGAGGTCGGCCGCCTCCGGTTGCGCACCATCGCCACTCCGGGCCACACGCCCGGCTCCATGTGCTTCGCCGTCGAGGGCACGCCGCTCCTGCTCAGCGGGGACACGCTGTTCCCCGGAGGGCCCGGGAACACCTCGACCCCCGGCGGCGATTTCCCCACCATCGTCCACTCGATCGAGCGCCGGCTCTTCGCCCGCTTCGACCCCGACACGCTGGTGCTCCCGGGCCACGGCGCGTCGACGACGATCGGCTCGGAGGCTCCGCACCTCGCCGAGTGGGTCGAGCGCGGGTGGTGACGGTGCCGGGAGGATGACCCCCCGGCACTCGGGTGCAGGTCGGTGCTATTTTCCCTACGGCGGTGGTGGAAAATCGTCGTCCGGGTAGACTCGGTGGCGTGTCCGCACCACTGCTCGAGATCGAGGACCTGCACGTCGAGGCGGACGGCCATCCCATCCTGCGGGGGGTGGACCTGACCGTCGGCGAGGGTGAGGTGCACGCCCTGATGGGCCCCAACGGCGCCGGCAAGTCGACGCTGGCCGGGACCCTGATGGGCCATCCCGGCTACCTGGTCACCGGCGGCGCCGTCCGCTTCCGGGGCGAGGACGTCACCCACTGGGCGATCGATGCCCGGGCCAAGGCCGGCATGTTCCTCGCTTTCCAGTACCCCGAAGCCATCGACGGCGTCTCGGTGGTCCAGTTCCTCCGCCAGGCCATCTCGGCCCGCAAGGGCACCGACGTGTCGGTCCTCGAGGTGCGCCTGTCGATCACGGAGTGGATGCAGCGGCTCGGCATGGACCCCTCCTTCGGCGAGCGCTACCTCAACCAGGGGTTCTCCGGCGGGGAGAAAAAGCGCAACGAGGTCCTGCAGATGGCCATGCTCGAGCCGGAGCTCGCGGTCCTCGACGAGACCGACTCGGGCCTCGACATCGACGCCCTGGGCGTCGTCGCCCGCGGCGTGCACACGGTCCGCGAGACCCATCCGGACCTCGGCGTGCTGGTCGTGACCCACTACCAGCGGCTGCTCGAGCAGCTGGTCCCCGACCGGGTGCACCTCCTCGTCGGCGGGCGGGTGGTCGAGAGCGGCGGCCCCGAGCTCGGCAAGGAGATCGAGGCCGCCGGCTACGACCGGTGGCGGGCCTGACCATGGGCGGGCTCGACGTCGAGGCCCTGCGCAAGGACTTCCCCCTCCTGTCGCGGACGGTCCACGACAAGGCGCTCGTGTACCTGGACTCCGCCGCCACCGCCCTCCAGCCCCGGTCGGTGCTTGCGGCGATGGACCGCTACTACGAGCTGACCCACGCCAACGTCCACCGTGGCGTGTACGCCACGGCCGAGGAGGCCACCCGCCTCTACGAGTCCGCCCGCGTGGCAGCGGGCCGGTTCGTCGGCGCGCCCGATCCCGCGCGCGAGGTCGTCTTCACCAAGAACGCCACCGAGGCGCTCAACCTGGTGGCCGGCGCCTGGGGGCGGGCCAACCTCGGGCCCGGCGATCCGGTGCTGCTCACTGAGATGGAGCACCACGCCAACCTGGTGCCGTGGCTGATGCTGGCCGAGGAGCGAGGTATCGAGCTCCGCTACCTCGAGGTCGACGGCGACGGGCGGTTGGACCTCTCCGACCTCGACCGGTTGCTCGACGGGGTGAAGCTGGTCGGCGTGTCTGCCATGTCCAACGTGCTCGGCACGATCAATCCCGTCCGCCGCATCGCCCACGCCGCCCACGCCGCCGGTGCGCTGGTCGTGGTCGACGGCGCCCAGTCGGTGCCGCATCTACCGGTCGACGTGACCGAGCTCGGCGCCGACTTCCTGGCGTTCTCGGCCCACAAGATGCTCGGCCCGACCGGCATCGGGGTGCTGTGGGGCAGGGCCGAGCTGCTCAACGCGATGCCGCCCTTCCTCGGCGGCGGTGGGATGATCCTCGACGTCCGGCTCGACCGCTTCCTCCCGGCCGAGCCGCCGCAGCGGTTCGAGGCGGGCACGCCGCCGATCGCCGAGGCGGTGGGGCTGGCGGCCGCGGTCGAGTACCTCGAGGGGGTCGGCATGGATCGGGTGCGGGCCCACGAGCTCGAGCTCACCGCCTACGCCCTCGGCGCCATCGCGGACCGGCTGGGCAGCGCCTGCCGGGTCTTCGGGCCACCGGCCGGTCCGGAGCGCGGCGGGGTGCTGTCGCTGGCCCTCGCCGACGTCCACCCTCACGACCTGGCCCAGGTGCTCGACCAGTTCGCCGTGTGCGTCCGTCCGGGGCACCACTGCGCCAAGCCGCTCATGCGCAAGCTCGGCGTCCCAGCCACCGCCCGGGCATCGGTCGGCCTGTACAACGACGAGCACGACGTCGACGTTCTGATCGAGGGCCTGGTCGAAGCCGGTAGATTGTTCGCGTGATCACGTTGTTGTGGCGAGGCGCGTGATGCCCGACCTCGAAGACCTCTACAGGGAGATCATCCTCGACCACTACCGGTCGCCGCGCAATCGGGGCGAGCTGCCCACGCCCCCCGCCCACCGGGTCGAAGGCTTCAACCCGCTGTGCGGTGACGAGGTCGTCGTCACCCTGGAGGTCGAGGACGGCCGGCTGGCCGACATCAAGATCGGCGGCACCGGCTGCTCCATCAGCCAATCGTCGGCGTCCCTCATGTCGGCGGCGGTGAAGGGCAAGAACCTCGACGAGGTCCGCCGGGTGATCCGCACCTTCAAGTCGATGATGTCGGTCCACGAGGCGTCGCTGGGCACCGACGGCGACGAGCCGGGCGCGGACCGAGAGCCCGAGGCCGTCGACGTCACCAAGCTGGGCGAGCTGGCGGCCCTCCAGGGCGTGGTCAAGTTCCCCGTGCGCATCAAGTGCGCCACGCTGAGCTGGAACGCCCTGGTTCAGGGGCTCGACGAGCTCACCCCCGCCCACTGAGCCTGTCTGGCTGACCGTCCCCCGGGCGCGCCGCGAGCGCGTCCTCCGGCCCAGTGCCAGCCGATCAGAGCTTGCAGGACGTCGGGTCGAAGGACGGCGCCGTGGTCGGCGTCGTCGGGCTCGTCGCCGTGGTGGCGGCCGCCAGGCGCACCCCGGACGTCGCGGCGTGGCTGGACACCTGCGCCACCACTGTCACCGGTACCAGTGTCGCGTCCGGCGGCGGGGCCGTCGGGTGGACAAGGCCGGTCCCGAACGTCGCCGTCAGCATCTGCTGGTCGGCCGACTGGTCGACGAAGAGCACGTCGCCCCACGGTGTCACGGGGCCGTTCGAGACGGTCGGCAGCGTCTGGGTGGCCATCGACCCCGGTGTGATCGAGTGGAACTCGCTCGCCAGGTGGACCAGGTCGCTCAGGGAGAGTTGGTCGTCGACCATGAGGCCCTTGGGGATCGACCCCAAGAAGGCGTTGATGGTCAGCGGGTTGTACTTCGACTTGGCCGAGTCGACGAGAGCCTTCAAGAAGGCATCCTGGCGCTTGATCCGCCCGAAGTCGCCCGTCGGTGTGTACTGCCACGTGCCGTTGGCCAGGTACTCGTAGTGACGGCTCCGGGCCACGGCCAGGGCCTCGGTGCCGTTGAGCAGATGGCAGCCCGGGGTGGTGATGTGGAGGCCCGACTCGTTGGTCCCCGCGTTTGTTGTCTTCGTCGGGTACGGGAAGTTCATGGAGACGCCGCCGAGGGCGTCGACCGCCCCCTGGAACCCCGAGAAATTGACCTGCACGACATGGCTGATTGGGATGCCGAAGTTGGCCTGGATCGTCTGGACCAGCAGTGTCGGGCCGCTGTTGTAGGCGGCGTTGATCCGGTTGAACTTCCCGAATGTTGTGACGTTCTTCCCGACCATCTGGACCAGGGTGTCGCGCGGGATCGACGTGATGGTGATCTGCTTGGTCGCCGGCACCACGTGCCAGACCATGATCACGTCGCTGCGCTGCCCCTGGACGAGGTTGGCTGTCCCGAAGCCCGAGTTGGCGCCATCACCGAGGCGGGAGTCGGAGCCGATCACCAGCATGTTGAACGGCTGGCCGGGCGGGGCCTGGGTCTCGCTGGCCACGTGGACCTTCTTGATCTGGCCGTAGCGGTAGCGGGCGTAGCCGTAGGCTCCGGCGACCGCCAGGAGGGCCAGCACCACGACGGCGGTAACCCCGGTGAGGACCCTGCGCCGGGTGCTCCACCGGCGTCGCCGCCCGCGGCGTCGACCCCCGCCCGGTGCACCCGGCGGGGCCGGCGGGCGTCGAGGGCCGCCACCACCGCCGCCGGTGGCCACCTGGTCACCGAGGGCCCGGAGCCGCTCCTCGCTGCGTGGGGGAACCGCCCCCGCCGAGGTGGCCTGCCCGTCGATGTGGTCGCCGAGCGAGCGCAGGCCGCCGTCGTCCCGCCGCCCCCGGGAGCCGGGCGGGTCCGATGCGCCCCGGGGGGGACGTCCGCTGGCCATCGGCGCACCGTACCCGCAACCCCCACCGAATTGTCGTCACCCGGCGCCCGGGGGCCCGCTCGGTGCGATCAGCGATCAGTCGCCGGCTCGGTCGGCCAAGGCGTCGGCGTCGGTGTAGGCCGTATAGCCGGTCTGCTCGAGCTGCTCGGCCAGGGCGGCGTCGCCGCTGGCGACCAGGCGGCCGTCGACCAGCACATGGACGACGTCGGCCCGCAGCTCCTTGAGCAACCGGTGGAAGTGGGTGACCGCGATCACGCCGAGCCCCCACTCGGTCGTTGCCGCCTCCAGGCGTCGTGCCACCGCCCGCACGGCGTCGACGTCGAGCCCGGAATCGATCTCGTCGAGGACACAGAACGCCGGCCGCAGCATCCCGAGCTGCAGCACCTCGTTGCGCTTGCGCTCGCCACCGGAGAGGTCCACGTTGAGCGGGCGGTCGAGGAACTGCTCCTCGAAGCCGATGGCGGCCGCCTCCTCCCGCAGCCGTCCGGCCAGGGCCGCCGGCGCCGGGACCGCCGACCCCCCGTCCCCGGCCATACCGGCCTGCGCCAGCATGGCCTCCAGGCGGACGCCGGGCACCTCGATCGGCTGCTGGAGGGCGAGGAACAGGCCGGCCCGGGCACGCTCCCAGCTCGGCCTCCCGACCAGCTCGTTCCCGTCCAGGCGGATGGAGCCCGCCGTGACCTCGGTCCCCGGTCGCCCCATGAGGGCATGCGCCACCGTGCTCTTTCCCGAGCCGTTGGGCCCCATGACCACGTGGACCTCGCCGCTGCGGACGACCAGGTCCACGCCGTGGACGACCTCTCGCCCGCCGGCCGAGGCCCGGAGCCCCTCGACCTCGAGCACATGCTCGGCCGTCACGGCAGCACCACCGCCACGTCGTCGCCGTCCAGCTCGACCTCGTAGACCGGCACTGGCTTGGTCGCCGGCAGTGAGCACGGCTCCCCGGTGGTCAGATCGAACGTGCTGCCGTGCTGGGGACACTCCACTTCCCGGTCCTCGGCCCACACGTCGCCCTCGGCCAGCGAGTAGTCCTCGTGGCTGCAGCGGTCCCCGATGGCATAGAAGTCGTCCTCGATCCGGACGAGGGCGACGCGATGGTCGCCCACGTCGAACCGGCGGACCTCACCGGGCGAGAGGTCCGGTCGGCGGCACAGCACCACGCGGTCACCCACGGTCCACCACCAGCCCGCCGGCGCCGCCGACCGCCTCGTGGTCGCCCTGACGGCCGACGGCGCCCCCGGTGTCGGCACGGGGGCTCATCGCCGCCATGGTGTCCATGGCGTCGGCCACCCCGATCCCGAGCGAGTCCGCCAGGCGTTCCGCCACCTCGCGGCGGAGCCGACCGAGGACCGCCGGCACGGGGACCCGGTCGACGATGTCGTCGAAGAAGCCGAGCACGATCAGCCGCTCCGCCTGCTCCGGCGGGATGCCCCGGGACTCGAGGTAGTAGCGCTGGTCCTCGTCGACCGGGCCGACGGTGGAGGCGTGGCTGCACCGCACGTCGTTCTCCTCTATGTCGAGGTTGGGCACCGAGTCGGCGTGGGCTCGCTCGTCGAGCACGAGGTTGTGGTTCGTCTGGAAGGCCTCGGTCCGCACCGCGCCACGCCGCACCCGGATCAGCCCGCTGTAGACCGAGCGGGACGTCCCGGCCACCGCTCCCTTGCACAGGAGGTCGCTCGTGGTGTGGTGCGCTGCATGGTCTTGGAGCGTGCGCACGTCGTGGACCTGGGCGCCGGTCCCGAGGTAGGCCGAGCGCAGCTCGGTCGTGGCGCCGGGACCGGTCGCGGCGGCGTCGGTCCGGTGCCGCCCGTAGGCACCACCGAGCCCGGCGGTGAAGACGCGCAGCGTGGCGTCGCGCCCGGCGCTGGCGGCGATCCGCCCCAGGTACCAGGCCGTGTTGCCGAGCAGCTGCACCGAGACGTAGGACAGCTGGCCGCCGTCGTCGACCGACAGCTCGGTCACCGGGACGACCAGCGCCCGCTCGTCCCCCGGCGCGCCGGCCGTCACCTCGACGACGCTGGCCCGGGCATTGCGACCGACCCGCACGACCGTGCGGGGGAACGACGCCGGCGCCGCGCCCTCGCGAGTGCCGTCGCACCAGTGCACGACGACCACCGGTGCGTCGAGCGACACACCGGCCGGCACGTCGACCACCACCGCGTCCGGGAGGAAGGCGTCGTTGAGCCGGACGAGGGCATCGCCGCCCTCGAGCACGCGGCCCACCTGATCCTCGTCCGTGCCGCCGTCGAGGTCGCCCAGCGCCCGCACCGTGACGCCGGCGACGAGCCCGTCGCGGTCGGTGCTCTGCACCAATCCGTCGTGCACCAGGACCAGGGCGCTGCGGTCCGGCAGGTCGGCCGCCATGCCGTCGAGGAACGCCCGGGCACGGGAGGAGCCGGCGCCGGGGCTGGTGAGGACCGGCCGATGGGCGTCGAGGTCCAGGTCGTCGATGGGCGTGTACCGCCAGACCTCCTCCTTCTCGGAGGGCATCGGTAGGGTCGAGAGATGCTCGGCGGCGCCGGCGCGGCGCCGGCGGAGCCAGTCGGGGCCACCGAGGCTGGCGGCGGCGTCGGCACTGAAGGTGGGCAGAGCTCCGATATCTCCTCGCTCGGGGCCAGCGGCGGCGGGGTCGCCTGCCCGCCGGCGAGGCGGGATCGCAGGACCGCGTCCATTGTAGTGGCGGGGTGGCAACGCCCGGTCGGTCCTCCCTTGACGGCCCCCTGTCAACGTAGTTGACGGCAATGGACAGATCGGCGCACGTCGCCATGGCGGCGAAGTCCGGGAACCAAGGCGGTGCTGGCCGCCAACGACGGTCGGACGGTGACCCAGGGACTCGACTACGTGGCCACCTGGAACGCCGGGATGCTCGCCTCCGACGACCTGGCCGAGGCAATGGCGGCGTTTGCGGAGAAGCGCAGGCCCCGCTTCACCGGCCGGTAGCCGCCCGGCCGCCGGTAGCCGCTACACCGCCGGCGACCAAGGTCAGCGGGATCGACGGCGGCGGCGCCACCACCGATTGATGCGGGCCACCTGGGTGGCGGCCCGCTTGGCATCGTCCGCCCGGGCCTCCGCCACCGCCACCCGAGAGATCGCGTTCACGATGTCCTCGGCGCTGTCGAGCAGGCCGCCGACCTCCTCGCCGGGCACGGGCGGCTCGTCCTCGATCGGCGGCTCGACCAGGCTACCGTGGACCCAGCCGGCGTCGGCCAGGCGCGGCTCGAAGGCGGGGCAGTTCGCCGGGCACCGCCACGGCGCCTCGGGCGCCAGGTCGAGCACGCAGAACCGTGCCACCTCGCCCGACGCATACGTCCGGCTCTGGAAGTGCTTGCACTCTTCCCTCATCGCCACGGCACCATCGTGCCACCGGCGGGCGGTGCCGTCAGCCCGCTCGCCCCAGCAACGGCTGTTGCGCGCGCCGGGCCGGCGGCCGACCGGTCGGAGCTCCCGCGCCGAGCCAGGTCAGCCGACGGAGCCCTCCATCTGCAGCTCGATGAGCCGGCTCCACTCCACCGCGTACTCCATCGGGAGGGTCCGGGTCACCGGCTCGATGAAGCCGTTGACGATCATGCCCATGGCCTGGCTCTCCGACAGCCCCCTGCTCATGAGGTAGAAGAGCTGGTCGTCACCGACCTTGGACACCGTGGCCTCGTGGCCGATCCGGGCGGCACGCTCGCCGACCTCCATGTAGGGCTTGGTCTCCGACGTCGAGAGGTCGTCGAGGAGCAACGCATCGCAGCGGACGAAGGACT
>JBOGGF010000224.1:0-6363 GCA_050743965.1 Acidimicrobiales bacterium | reverse complement strand
CGCCCGGGACCGTGCCGGCGCCGGCGACGGGCCTGCCGCCGGCGGCCCCTGCCGCGCCGTCCTCGACGGTGCCCGACCCGACCACGACGACAGCACCACCGGCGGCCCCAGCGGCGCCGACCACCGCGCCGGCGTCCCCGACGACCACCGGGCCGACCTCGTCCCCGACGACCATCGCGCCGGCGACCACGACGACCACCGCGCCGGCTGCCACGTCGACCACGACGACCGCACCGACCTCGACCACGACGACCTCGACCACGACGACCGCACCGGCGCCCCGGTACTCCGGCGTGCGGCAGGGCCAGCAGGTCTTGCTCTCCCCGGCGACCGGCCCCGTCCCGTCGGGGACGCCACAGCCGGTCGGTACGCTCACCGGCTTCCAGCCACCGATCCGGCCCTCGCTCACCTGACCGGCGCGCCGAGCCTCCCGGTGGTGCAGTACGGCGCGACATCCGACGACGTGGTGAGCGCCACCTGGCCGGCGGACTGCGCCACCGCCCGCTTCACCTTCCCGACGGCCGGACCGTAAGCTCGCGGCCCGGCCGCCCCGGCGCGCCGCAGTCCTGATGATCGCTGCACCCTCTTTCCTCGCCGACGCCCTGCTCCCGCCGCTGCAGGGGGGACGGTTCGGCACCGTCGGGCTGACAGCCGTCCCGATACTGATGATGGCGGCCGCGCTGGGGCTCTACCTGTGGGGCGTCGTCCGCAACGACCGCCTGCACCCCCGCCACCCGTGGCCGAGGCGACGGACGGCGGCGTTCGCGGGGGGCATCGCCGTCACCGCCGTCGCCGTGTTGAGCTTCATCGGCGCCTACGACGGCGTGCTCTTCTGGGACCACATGATCCAGCACCTGCTGCTGATCATGGTGGCCGGAGCGCTGTTCGCCGTCGGCTCCCCGATCGACCTGGCGTGGCGGGCGACGGCAGGGGTGGCCCACTGCCGCGTCGGCCGGGTGCTGCGCTCGGGGCCGGCCAACGCCGTGGGCCACCCGATCGTCGCCTACGCCGTCTACGCCCTCGTCATCCCGCTCACCCACCTGACGAGCCTTTACAACTACACCCTGGTCACAGAGCAGGTGCACGACACCGAGCACCTCGTCTACCTGGTGGTGGGCTACCTGTTCTTCCGTCAGATCTTCGGCTCGGACCCGAACTGCTACCGCATGCACCCCGCCCTCCAGGCGCTGTACCTGTTCGTCGCCGTGCCCATCGACACGTTCGTGGGGCTGTCGCTCGACAACGAGACCCGCGAGATCTTCCCGGCCTACACCGCCATGCACCGCCAGTGGGGCGTCTCGCTCGTCCAGGACCTCCACATCGGCGGGGTGATCATGTGGGTCGGCGGCGACACGCTGATGATGCTGGCGCTCATTCCGGTGGCGCTCCAATGGCTCCGGCTCGAGGAGCGCAAGGCGCTGCGGGCGGACCGCGAGCTGGACGCCGAGGACGCCGTGTACGGGGACGGTCCCGACCTGGTCACGCCGGGCTAGCGCGGGCTCGCGCCGAGTGACGCCCGCCCCATCGGTGCCCCGGCTCCATCGCCGGCGCCTGCCCGTGGCCACCCCGCGACAGCTCACCGCGCGAGGGACGCAGATCGCCCGGGTGATGGGCGTCCGGGTGGCCCCCCTCCTGGCCCGCCAGGCCCGCCGCCTGAGCGAGGGTGTGCTGCCGTCGGCGGCGGTGGCAGGTCCACTGCGGCTGGCCTTCGAGGAGCTGGGCGGTACCTTCATGAAATTCGGCCAGATGATCGCCTCGTCGCCCGGGCTGTTCGGCGACGAGGTGGCCGAGGAGTTCCGCTCGTGCCTCGACACCGGGCCGCCGGTGCCGTTCGGCGCCGTCCGGGACCAGATCGAGGAGGACCTGGGGATGGACGTCGCCGAGGCGTTCGCCGAGCTGGACCCCGAGCCGATCGGACGGGCCTCGATCGCCGTCGTCTACCGGGGCCGCCTCCACGACGGGCGGGAGGTGGCGGTCAAGGTCCTGCGGCCGGGCATCGAGCTACTGGTGGCTACCGACCTCGACCTGATGCAGCCGCTGTTCGAGCTCATCGCCCGCGAGACCGGCGACCAGGTGGCCGGCTCCATCCTCCAGCTGCTCGACGGGCTGCGACAGCAGCTGTCCGAAGAGCTCGACCTGCGCAACGAGGCCCGGGCCCTCGAGCACTTCCGGCACCTCACGGCCGAGGTGGACCTGCCGCTGCTGGTGGTGCCCCGGCCCTACCCCGAGCTGTCCGGCGAGCGGGTGCTCACGATGGAGCTCCTCCACGGCGTGCCCATCGACGACCTGGCGCGCGTGCGCGAGCTCGGGTACGACCCGGCCCCGCTGGTAGCCGAGGTCGTGCGCGGCTTCTTCGTCACCACCGTGCGGTGGGGCGCCTTCCACGGCGACGTCCACGCCGGCAACATGCTGCTGCTCGAGGACGGTCGACTGGGGATCATCGACTGGGGCATCGTCGGTCGCCTCGACCCCGGGACCCACCGTTTCTTCCTGCGGATCCTCGAGGCGGTGCTGGGGGACGAGACGGCGTGGCCGGACATCACCGCCCACCTCACCCGCACCTACGGGCGGGCCATCCAGGAGGGGCTCGGCCTCACCGACGAGCAGCTGACCGCCTTCATCCGCAGCCTGATCGAGCCCACGCTGACGCGGCCGTTCGGCGAGGTCAGCCTGGCGGCCCTGGTCGAGGCGCCCCAGGTGCAGGCGGCCCGGGCCACCGGGGCGGCCGCCCACGAGCGGTCGCTGCGCTCGATGGTGCGTCGGCTTCGCAACCAGCGCCGGATGCGCCGCATCGCCGGCGAGGCCGGCGGGCTCATGTCGGACTTCGACCGGGGCGCCTTCCTCCTCGGCAAGCAGCTCATGTACTTCGAGCGCTACGGGAAGCTGTTCCTCTCGGACGTGCCGATCATGGCCGACCGCGACTTCTTCGTGTCCCTCCTGGCTGGCGCGCGCCGTTAGCCGCCGCGCCGAGCCGGATTGCACCGGCGCGGCGGCCCGCGTCAGCCGACCGGCACCTCGGCGGGCGTCACCGGAAGCTCGCTGGCGCAGTAACGGCACTTGGTGGCGGCGACCGGCAGGTCGCCGGACAGGCAGAACGGGCACGTCTTGGCCGGCGTCGGGTCACCGAAGGCGGTGACGCCCCGGCGGGCCTGGATGCGCTTGTAGGGCACGACGATGACGAAGTACACGACCAACATGAAGACGACGAAGTAGATGATCGCCGAGATGAAGGTACCGAAGTCCACGTAGGTGCTCTTGCTCCCGGGCGCCCCGAGCTGGACGCCGAGAGCGATCGGGTTCGCGCCCTGCGCCCGGTTGACCATCGGTAGGATGATCGCTGTCGTGAACGCCTTGATCAGGGTGGAGAAGGCGAGCGCGACCACCAGGCCGATCGCCACGACCACGACGTCGCCCCGCGACAGGAAGTTGCGGAAACCCTTCAGCATGACGCCCTCCTCATCGTGCGCCGCCGGCACACCGCCGGCACACCGCTGCTCGTGACGCCAGTATCGCCCGGATCGGCCCCGGTCGCATGGTTGGCGGCCGGGCCCCGTCGCGGCCGGCCGGTATGCTGCGGGGCGCCGTCCCGGCCGGCCGAGCGAGGAGGTCCCCAGTGAAGGTGGTCGTCGACTTCGACGAGTGCGCCAGCAATGCAGTGTGCATGGGGATCGTCCCCGAGGTGTTCGAGGTCCGCGACGACGGCTTCCTCTACGTCCTGGACGAGCACCCGCCCGAGACATTGCGCGCCCGCCTCCACGAGGCCGTCAACAGCTGCCCCACCGGCGCCATCACGCTGGTCGAGGACGAGTAGCGCCCGGGGTGACCCGGGTCCGCTTCGCCCCGTCGCCGACGGGCTACTTCCACGTCGGCAGCGCCCGCACGGCGCTGTTCAACTGGCTCTTCGCCCGCCCGACGGGGGGCGTCTTCGTCCTCCGGATCGAGGACACCGACGCCGAGCGCAACCGGGAGGAGTGGGTCGACGGGATCGTGTCGGCCATGGACTGGCTCGGCATGGCCCCCGACGACGGCCCGTACCGCCAGTCGGCCCGGGCCGAGCGGTACCGGGTCGCCGTCGACGCCCTGTGGGACGGCGGCTTCCTCTACGCGTGCGACTGCACCCGGGAGAACGTGCTGGCGCGCACCGCCGACAACGCCACGCCGGGATACGACGGGCACTGCCGTGACCGGGGCCTCGGGCGGGAGGAGCGGGCGCTCCGGTTCCGGGCGCCCGACGAGGGTGCGACCGTCGTGGACGACCTCGTCCGCGGTCAGGTGACCTTCCCCCACGATGCCATGGAGGACTTCGTGGTGGTGAAAACGAGCGGCCAGCCCCTCTTCGTCCTGGCCAACGCGGTCGACGACCGGGACATGCAGATCACCCATGTCATCCGGGGGGAGGACCTCCTGCCGACGACCCCCAAGGGCATCCTGCTCTGGCAGGCGCTGGACGAGGCGGCCGAGGGCGAGGCCGGTTGGGGGGAGGCCACCGCCCTCCCCGTCTGGGCCCACCTGCCGATGCTCGTGAACGAGCGGCGCCAGAAGCTCTCCAAGCGCCGCGATCCCGTGGCGCTGGAGCTCTACCGCGACCAGGGCTACCTGCCCGAGGCGTTCCGCAACTACCTGGCGCTCCTCGGCTGGAGCCCCGGGGGCAACCGGGAGAAGGTCGAGGCGGACGTGCTGGTGGGCGAGTTCCGCCTGGAGGACGTCCACCATGCCTCGGCCTACTTTGACGTGCAGAAGCTGACCCACCTGAACGGGGAGTACCTCCGGGAGCTGCCCGTCGACGAGTTCATCGCCCGGAGCCGGCCGTGGGTCGAGCCCGGCGCCGAGGCCGCGGCGGGCCGCTGGACGCCGGGCTCCGGTGCCGACGGCGGGGTGGGGTCCTTCCGGCCTGCGTGGCCGGCCGAACGGTTCGACGAGGCCGCCTTCGTCCGGATGGCGCCGCTGGTGCAGGAGCGGGTGACCCGCTTCGACGAGGTCCCCGGGATGGTGGACTTCCTGTTCCTGGCCGAACCGGCGATGGACCAGCGCAGCTGGGACAAGGCGATCGGGCGCGACCCGGACGCCCCGGCGCTGCTCCGGGCGGCGGCCGACGCCTACCGAGCGTGCGAGTGGACCGCCGAGACGTTGCACCAGGCCACGGTGGCCGTGGGGGAGGCGGTCGGCCGCAAGCTGGCCAAGGCCCAGGCGCCGGTCCGGGTGGCGGTGACCGGCCGCACGGTGGGGCCGCCGCTCTTCGAGTCGCTCGAGATGCTCGGCCGCGAGGAGGTGCTGCGCCGGATCGAGGTGGCCCTCGAGGCCGCGGCCGGGGCCGCCGGCGGGTCCGGGACCGCGGGCGGGTCCGGGACCGCGGGCTGGTAGGGATGTTCCTGTTCTGGCCGCTGAAGCTGGCGTTCCGGCTGGTCGTGCTGGTGGTCGTTGGCCTCGTCATCTACTTCTTGGTGACGCTGGTGCAGGTCTGGCTGACCTCGCGCCACTACGACCCCCAGCACGCCCAGGCCATCGTGGTCATGGGTGCAGCGCAGTACAACGGCGTGCCGTCCCCCGACCTCAGGGCCCGCCTCACACAGGCGCTCGTGCTGTACCGCCGGGGCTACGCCCCGCTGATCGTCGTCACGGGGAGCAAGGAGAAGGGCGACGCCTACACCGAGGCCCACTCCGGCGCCACCTTCCTCGAGTCCCAGGGGGTCCCGGCTGCCGACATCCTCGAGGCCGGGGGCAACGACAGCTGGCGCAACCTGGCCGACGCCATGCCGCTGCTCCAGGCACGGGGTGTGACGACAGTCCTCGTCGTCACCGATCCCTTTCACGAGGACCGGTCGATGGCGATCGCCTCGGCCAACGGGCTCACGCCGCACCCGGCGCCCACCCAGTCCTCACCGATCAAAGGGACGAAGACGGTGCCGTACTTCCTGAAGGAGTCGGTCGGCGTCGGCCTCGGGAGGATCATCGGCTTCCAGCGGTTGCACGCGTTGGGTGTGGTGACTCCCCTCTCGGGCGAGTAGAGACGGAGCGCCAGGCGGGACCAGGGCCGTGCGCGGGTGGAGGCCGTGCGCGGGTGGGACCCCGGGGTGCGACCGGGCGGGAGGATCGGCTAGCCTGACAACTCGCCCGTTCGGGGGTGGTGTAATCGGCAACACGACAGGTTCTGGCCCTGTTATTGGGGGTTCGAGTCCTCCCCCCCGAGCTGTAGGTGGGTGTGCCGTGCCGGTGCTGTCAGGGCACCGTCCGGTACGTCTCACCGCCCGGCCCCATCGTCTAGAGGCCAAGGACACCACCCTCTCAAGGTGGAGACACGGGTTCGAACCCCGTTGGGGCTGCAAGAAAACTACCTGGTAGTTGGCCATTTGACCGGTTGAACCC
>JBOGGF010000223.1:0-4607 GCA_050743965.1 Acidimicrobiales bacterium | reverse complement strand
TGGTCGGGCGCCCGACAGCGCTCAGGGACGTGGGCGGTCTCAGGGTGGTCGCGGCCACCGAGGTAGTCGAGATGGATGAGGACGCCGGCAAGAGCGTGCGTCTCAAGAAGGACTCTTCCCTCGTGCGCGCCGCGGAGCTGGTGCGAGACGGCGAGGCGAGCGCGATGGTGAGCGCCGGCAACACGGGAGCCGCGATGGCCTCGGCGCTGCTGCGCATGGGAAGGCTCCCTCGGGTGGCCCGGCCGTGCATCGCTACCCCCCTCCCTCGGCTCGGCCGGGCACCTTCGATCCTGGTGGACTCGGGGGCGAACGCGGAGTGCACGAGCGCCATGCTCGTCCAGTTCGCCCAGATGGGATCGGCATACGCGACGGCTCGTTTCGGGCTGACGGACCCCTCCGTGGCGCTCCTGTCGATCGGCGAGGAGCCCAGCAAGGGCACTCCGGTGGTGAAGGAGGCTCATGAGCTCCTCGCGTCTGGCGCAGGCGTGCGGTTCGTCGGGAACGTCGAGGGCCGCGACCTCATGCCCAGCCCAGCCGACGTGGTCGTCACCGACGGCTTCACCGGGAACGTCGCTCTCAAGGCGCTGGAGGGCTCGCTGCGGTTCATCGTGCAGGCGCTCTTCGCCGTGTTCGGCACGGACGCCGAGACGGGCGCCGCCTCCGAGGTGCTGCTGCCCTACCTCCTGCCGGTCGCCGCCGAGCTCGACCCGGAGAACACGGGTGGGGCCATGCTGCTCGGCGTGGACGGGGTGTGCGTCATCAGCCACGGGTCGTCGTCGGCCACGGCGATGGTCAACGCGGTGCGCGTGGCCCACGAGCTGGCGTCGGCGGGGCTCGTCGACGCCCTGGCGGCAGCGGTCGTCCCTGGCTGAGAGGCGCGGTCGTGTGCCGGACGTTGCATGCCGGTACAGTCTCGGCGGCGTTAGCATCCGTTCTGGTGCAGCAGCAGTCCACGCCGATCCGTCCGAGCCCCAGGAGCCACCGTGCCCGCTGAGACCCACATCGACCGAGGTCCGCTCGACCGCCAGGGGGTCCTCGAGCTGATCCGGGACCAGCTCGCCGACATCCTCGAGGCAGACCCCGCCACCATCACCGAGAGCTCGTCCTTCTCCGAGGACCTCGACGCCGACTCGCTCGCCCTCATCGAGCTGGTCGAGGCCCTGGAGGAGGAGCTCGGGGAGCGGACCGTCGGGTTCCACATCGACGACGAGGACCTCGAGGACCTGCGCACGGTCCGCGACGCCGTCGACTACGTCGTCGCCAAGCTCGACGCCGGCTGAGCACTATCGGCTCGTGGACGCGGAACGAGAGGGCGCGGCGACGCTCGCACGCCGGCTCGGCCATGAGCTGGCGACACTGTCGCTCCTCCACCAGGCCCTCTCGCACCGCAGCTGGTGCGCCGAGCAGGGCGGCGCCCCGTCCAACGAGCGGCTGGAGTTCCTCGGGGACGCCGTCCTCGGCCTGGTGGTGGCCGAGCACGGCTACCGGCGGTTCGCCACCATGCCCGAGGGGGAGCTGGCCAAGGTGCGCGCCGCCGTGGTGAACGCCCGGGTGCTGGCCGGGGTCGCCCAGGACCTCGGGATCGGAGAGGCGATCCTGCTCGGGCGGGGCGAGGAGGCCTCTGGCGGCCGGACGAAGCCGTCGATCCTCGCCGATGCGTTCGAGGCGGTGCTCGGGGCCCTCTACCTCGACGCCGGCTGGGAGGCCGCAGAGCGGCTCGTCCTCGGGTTCCTCGAGGAACGGATCGCCCGTGCCGCGGCAGAGCCGGACGACTTCGACCAGAAGGGGCTGCTCCAGGAGCACACCGTCCGCCATGGCGAAGGCGTGCCCCGCTACGTGGTGGTCGGCTCGGGACCGGACCACGACCGCCACTTCGAGGCAGCTGTGTTCGTCAACGGGGTCCAGCGGGGTGCCGGGAGCGGCACCACCAAGAAGGACGCCGAGCAGGAGGCCGCCCGCTACGCCCTGCTCGAGCTGCGCGATGCCTGAGCTCCCCGAGGTCGAGACGCTCCGCCAGGACCTCTCCCGTGAGGTGGTGGGCAAGAAGGTCAAGTCGGTGGCCGTCTCCAACGGCCGATCGGTGCGCCGGCACCCGAGCGCCAAGCACTTCCGGGCGCTGCTGGAGGGCCGGTCGATCAAGAGCGTGAGCCGCCTGGGCAAGTACCTGCTCCTCATCCTGGACAACAAGGACGTCCTCGTCGTCCACCTCGGCATGAGCGGCCAGCTCCTGCGGGTCAAGAGCGCCAAGGAGCCGAAGCCCAAGCACACCCACGTGGTCATCGTCTTCACCCAGGGCGGGGAGCTGCGCTACGTCGATCCCCGCACGTTCGGCGAGATGTTCGTCTCCACCCAGCAGGCTGCCGCCGTGAAGGACGCCAAGGACGGCAAGGACGGTGCCCGCGGCACCCGCGGCGCCGCCGAAGGGTCGCCGGCGCGGCCGGGCACCACGGCCCCGCCCGCAGCGTCGGCCCTGCCGCCGGGGATGGCCGGCGGGGACGGGGCGGCTCTCCGCCGCCAGGTGCCCGAGCTGGCCCACCTCGGCTTCGACCCGATCGAGGACATGATGAGCTGGGACCGGTTCGGCCTCCTGCTGCACCAGCGCCGGGTGGGGCTCAAGGCCCTGCTCATGGACCAGCAGTTCGTGGCCGGCATCGGCAACCTGTACTCCGACGAGATCCTCTTCGGTGCCGGCCTCCGCTTCGACCACCTGTCCGACAAGCTCTCGGCGACCGAGGTGCGCCGGCTCTACCGGGCGATGGTCGAGACGCTGTCCGACGCCATCAAGCACCGGGGGTCGACCCTGGTCGACGAGCAGTACCGGGACCTGTTCGGGGAGGCCGGCGACTACCAGGGCAGTCATCAGGTCTACGACCGGGAGGGCCAGCCGTGCCGCCGGTGCCGCAACCCGATCGTGCGGGTCAAGCTCGGCGGGCGGTCCACCTTCTACTGCGAGCACTGCCAGGTCTGACGCCCGCACCGGTCGGCGCGGCCCGAATGCCCCGGGCCGGCGGCACAACCGTTGGTAGGGTCGCTCCCCGATGTTCCTCAAGTCGCTGAGCATGAAGGGCTTCAAGTCCTTCGCCGACCCGACGGTGCTCGAGCTCGAGCCGGGCATCACGGTCGTCGTCGGTCCCAACGGCAGTGGCAAGTCCAACGTGGTGGACGCCGTGACCTGGGTCCTCGGCGCCCAGGGTCCCCGCTCCCTGCGCTCGCAGAAGATGGAGGACGTCATCTTCGCCGGCACGAGCAGCCGGCCCGCCCTGGGGCGGGCCGAGGTGTCACTCACCGTCGACAACACCTCGGGCAAGCTGCCGGTGGACATGGCCGAGGTGACGATCACCCGGACCCTGTTCCGCTCCGGCGACAGCGAGTACGCCATCAACGGCACGCCGTGCCGCCTCCTCGACATCCAGGAGCTACTGAGCGACTCGGGCGTCGGTCGCCAGCAGCACATGATCATCGGCCAGGGCCAGCTCGACACGGTGCTCAACGCCCGCCCCGAGGATCGACGCGCCCTCATCGAGGAGGCGGCCGGCGTCCTGAAGCACCGCCGACGCCGGGAGCGGGCCGAGCGGCGGCTGGAGGCGACCCAGGAGAACCTCGAGCGACTCGGCGACCTAGTCCGGGAGCTGCGGCGGCAGATCCGACCCTTGGAGCGCCAGGCGGCGGCGGCGCGCTCGCACGCCACCCTGACGGCCGAGCTGCGCGCCGTGCGGCTCCACGTGGCCGGGAGCGAGCTGGGCGAGCTGGGTGACCGCCGACGGGCGGCAGCGGACGGTCTCGAGGCGCTGGCGGCCGAGTCACGCCAGGTCCACGAGACCCTGGCGGCCCTCGACGCCGCGGCGACGGCCACCGCGGCCGAGCTGGCGTCCCGGCGGGAGGAGGACCTGGCGTCGGCCCTCGGCCGTGTCCAGGCGCTGGTCGAACGGGCACGCGGCACGAGCAACGTGCTGCGCGAGCGGTCGTGGGCACTGGCGGCGGCCCTCGACGCGGCGGCCGACGTCGACGTTGTCTCGACCCTGGAGGCGGAGGCGTCGCGGCTGGTGGCCGACCTGGCGGCGGCGGAGGAGGCGTCGGCGGCTCTCGAGCCCGAGTGCCAGGAGCTGGCGGCGGACGCCGACGCGCTCACGGCGGAGGAGCGGGCGCACCGGGAGGAGTGGGGTGACGGCGCCGACGTCCTGGCTGCCGAGGAGGCGCTCCGCCAGGAGCGCAACCGGGTCGACCTGCGGCGCCGGGCGATCGAGCAGGACCGCAGAGCCCTGGGCGGGCTGGCCGACCGCATGGCTACCCTGGCCCGGCGGCTGGAGCAGGTCGATGCCGCCGCCGCCGGCTTGGTGGCCCGGGCCGGCGACCTCGAGGCCGAGGCGAGCCGCCTGGCGGCCGAGGCCGATGCGGGAGAGGTGGCGCACGCCGCCGCCCGGGCCGTGGCCGACGAGGCAGAGGACGCGGCCCGGGGGGTCGAGCAGGAGCGGCACCGCAGCGCGGCGCGAGCCGAGGCGCTGGCTCGAGCCCTTCGCGAGCTCGAAGGGGCCGTGGGTCGGGAGGCCCTGGCCGGGGTGGACGGCGTCGTGGGCTCGCTCGTCGACCTGGTCGAGATCGACGCAGGC
>JBOGGF010000222.1:0-6540 GCA_050743965.1 Acidimicrobiales bacterium | reverse complement strand
GTGCACGACGGTGGCCGAGCGGCTCGGTGCGGTCAACTGCGTGGCCCGGGACGACGGGCAGCTGGTCGGCGACAGTACCGACGGGGCCGGCTTCCTCGCCGCCCTCGTCCGGGGGGCCGGGTTCGATCCGTCGGGCTGCCGGTGCGTGGTGGCGGGCGCGGGCGGTGCCGCCCGTGCGGTCGTGCTCGCGCTCGCCGAGGCGGGTGCACGGGAGGTGGTCGTGGTCAACCGGACGGCGGAGCGGGCGGCGACCGCCGCAGCGTTGGCCGGTGGCCGTGGCCGTGCCGGCGAACCCGAGGCGGCGGCCGACGCCGACCTGGTGGTGGACGCCACCCCGACCGGCATGACCGGGACCGGTGCGGCCGTGGCGGTGCCCGTAGTCGACCCGTCGCTGCTCGGCCCGGGACAGGTGGTGGCCGACCTGGTATATCACCCGACCACGACGCCCTGGTTGGCCGCCGCCGGCGCCCGGGGGGCGACCATGGTGGGAGGGCTCGGGATGCTCGTCCATCAGGCGGCGGCGCAGGTCGAGTGGTGGACCGGGCGGCCGGCGCCGGTCGAGGCGATGTGGTCGGCCGCTTACCAGGTGGCCGACGACGGCTGACGGCGTCGCCGGGCCCCCGGGGCCGGGGTGGCCGGCGCACACTCCGGGGGTGCGGGAGGCGGGGGACCATCCGGGGGCGCAGGGGGCGGGGGACCCGCGCCCGGTAGCCTGTCCGCCGGTGCAGGTGCCGTACTGGACACACCGGTCTCCGGCCGTGAGCGATGGAGCCCGCCGGCTGGCCATGGCGGCGCCGACGGCGGGGGGCCTCCCGGCATGGTGATGGCCGGGCCGCGCCCGGCGCGGGTGGCGCGGTCGATGCGGGCGCGCCGTCCCGCATTGTTGGTCGACCCCCTCCTCGTCCTCGCCACCGTCGTGGCGGCGGGGGTCGGGGTGGTCATGGTGTACACCGCCACCCGCGGCGTCCTCTTGGCCTCGGGGACAAGCCCGACCCACTACCTGAAGCGCCAGGCGGTCTTCGTGGTGCTCGGCATCGTCGTCATGGCGGTGATGGCGTTCATCGACTACCGGCGGCTCGAGCAGTTCGGCATGGTGGTCTACGGTCTGACGATCGCGTCCTTGTTGTTCGTGATGGTGCCGCACGTCGGTTCCCACACCCTGGGCTCGACCCGCTGGTTCAGCCTGGGACCGCTCCAGATCCAGCCCTCGGAGTTCGCCGTGCTGGGGCTCGTGGTCACGGTCGCCACCTACTGCACTCGTCGTAACGACGGCCTGACCTGGCGCGACGTCATCAAGGTGCTCGTCATGGGGGCGGTCCCCATCGCCCTCGTGATGGTCCAGCCCGACCTCGGCACGGCCATCATCATGTCGGTGGTGCTGGTGGTCATGCTGGCTGTGGCCGGCTTGCCCAACCGGGTGCTCGTCCTCCTGCTCCTGGGAGCGGTGGCCGTGGTGGCGGTCGTGCTGGAAGCGGGGCTCCTGCACCACTACCAGATAGGCCGGATCACCGGCTTCCTGCACCAGAACGCCAAGAACCCCAGCCAGCAGGCGGCACAGGCCATCTACAACCTCAAGCAGGCCGAGGATGCCATCGGTGCCGGCGGGTTCTCCGGCACCGGCCTGTTCCACGGGGTCCAGACCAACCTCGGCTACGTGCCCGAGCAGCAGACGGACTTCATCTTCACCGCCGTCGGCGAGCAGCTGGGGTTCGTCGGCTCGGTGGGCGTTCTCGCCCTGTTGGGAGCGATCTGCTTCCGGGTGCTGCGGACGGCGCAGCTGTCGAGGGACAGCTTCGGCCGACTGCTGTGCACCGGGGTGTTCACCTTCGTCGCCTTCAGCACCTTCCAGAACGCCGGGATGACCATGGGCATCATGCCCATCACCGGCATCCCGCTGCCCTTCATCAGCTATGGCGGGACGGCGGTCATCGCCTTCTTCCTCGGCGTGGGCATGGTGCTGAGCGTCTACGCCCGCCGGGCCGGGTGAACGGGGTTCGCGACGTGCCCGACGGCGTCGAGACGGCCGCCGGCGCCGTGACCGGCCCGGTCCCGGTACCTGAGCGCGTCTTCCGCATGATGCGGGTCGTCTCGGTCGAGGTCGTCCTGCCGGAGCAGCACCCGGTGCTCACCCTGGCCGAGATCGAGGGTGGCAGCCGGCAGCTGGTGTTCCGGGTCGGCATGCCCGAAGGCACCGCCCTGGCCCACAGCCTGGCGGGGACCATGGCCCCCCGGCCGCTGACCCACGACCTGTTCACCGAGGTGCTCGAGCGCTTCGCCGTCGACGTGGCGGCCGTGCGGCTGGTCGGCCGGTTCGGGGCCACCTACCTGGCCGAGCTCGACCTCATGGGCTCGCGCGGCCGCCAGGTCGTGGCGTGCCGGCCCACCGACGGCGTCGCCCTGGCGCTGCGCCAGCGGGTGCCGGCGCCCATCCTTGCCGACGACCGCCTGCTCTCGACCACCGGGGACGTGCCCGGCCCCGTCGTCTGAGTGTGTGGGCGACGGGGAGTGTGTGGGCGACGGAAAGTAGGCAGCGCGCGTCCTCGGGCGGTCATGCCACGACGACGAAGCCGTCCTCGCCGGGAAGGCTGACGCCCATGGCGCGCTCGGCGGCGTTGGAAGCCCCCTCGTCGGAGATCCGCATCAGCAGCGCGATGAGGATGTAGTTCGCCACCAGCGAAGAGCCGCCGTAGGCGACGAAGGGCAGCGTGATCCCGGTGAACGGGAGGATCTGGATCACGCCGGCCATGATGAAGAAGGCTTGGAAGCCGAGGATCGCGGTGAGCCCGGTGGCCGCCAGCCGGGAGAAGTCCGAGCGGGCCGCCTGGGCGACCCGCAGGCCGGCCCCGACCAGCAGCACGAAGGCGAAGACGACGGCCGACGCCCCGATGAAGCCCATTTCGTCGGCGATGGCGGCGAAGACCATGTCGGTTGTGATGAAGGGGATCTGGCCGGCGACGGGGTCCAGCCCCAGCCCGGCGCCACCGATGCCGCCGTGGGCGATGGCGAACTTCCCGGAGCCCAGCTGGCTGTTCGGGGCGGCGTGGAGCCACTGGTTGATCCGTGTGTGGACCTGGTGGAAGGCGTGGACGGCGAAGAAGGCACCGGCGGCGAAGAGGACGATCGCCAGCAGCAGGTATGCCCACCGGCCGGTCGTCACCCACAGCAGGGCGACGAACATGGTGAAGATGAGCATGGCGAAGCCGACGTCGTTCTCCAGCCCGATGATCGCCATCGATACGCCCCAGGCCACCAGGATCGGGAACAGAGGTCGCGGGTCGACGACCAGGCGGTTGCCGAGGCGGGCCGTCGGGATCGACAGTAGCTCCTTCTTCTCGGCGAAGTACGAGGCGAAGAAGATGGCGAGGAGGAGCTTGGCGAGCTCGATCGGCTGGAAATTGGCCGGTCCGACGTGGACGAAGAGGCGGGCGCCGTAGATGTCGAGCCCGAGGCCCGGGATGAGTGGGGCGACGAGGAGGAAGCCGGTCACCAGCAGCAGGAGGTAGCGGTACCGGTCGAGATCCCGCGAATGGCGGACGAAGAGCAGCGTGCAGATGTAGAGCCCCACGCCGAGTGCCGCCCACGTGGCCTGGGCCTTGGCCGCCGGCGGTGTCCAACGGACGATGATGACGTACCCGATGCCGTTCAAGAGGGCGGCGAGGGGGAGGATGACGGCGTTGGCGTTGGGCGCCAGCCATCGATTGGCCAGGTGGGCGGCGAGGACGAGGGCGAAGAGCACGCCCAGCAGCGGCCCGAGGTGGGGCGGGATCTTGTTCTTGGCGCCGACCTCCGCCAGGACGTAGAACGCCAGCGTGATGAGGGAGGCGAAGACGAGCAGCCCGAGCTCGGTCCGGCGCTTGGGCTTCCGCCCCCGCGGCCATGCGCGGAGCCAGTGGCGACGCGCCGCGGCGCGAGGGAGAGAGCGGGCGGTGGTCACGGCCACCCGGAGAGCGTAGCGGCACGTAGTACGCTCCGGATGGAGATCGCCATGGCTCTCCCGCGAACGTCCACTCCGACCGATCTCGGGCCGTCGCCGCGACCCGAGGACACCACCACGCTCAGCCGGACGGGCGAGGTGGACCCGTCCAGGGTGTCCGGCGACGGGGTGCGTGAGGCCATCACCGCCTTCGGCAATGAGCGTTTCAGCAACCGGGAGCTGTCGCGGCTCGACTTCCTTGCGCGTCTGTTGGACCTGTCGGAGGACGACCGGCTGCCGTTGCTCGAGCGGGTCAAGTTCATGGCCATCTTCTGCGAGCTGCTCGACGAGTTCTTCCAGGTGCGGGTGGCCGGCACTCAGGACAAGGTGGTCGCCGGGGTCCGCACCCGCTCCGTGGACGGGCTCCGCCCGACGGAGCAGCTGGCGGTGATCCGGGAACGCGTGGCACAGCTCTACGCCCGCCAGGACGGCATCTTCCTCGACCGTCTCGTGCCCGCACTGGGTGATGCCGGGGTCCGCTTGTCCGACTGGTCGTCCCTCGACGACGACGACCGGGCCTATCTGGTCGACGTGTTCGACCGGCAGATCTTTCCGGTGCTCACCCCCCTCGCCGTCGACCCGGGGCACCCGTTCCCCTACATCTCCAACCTCTCCCTCAACCTGCTGGTGGAGGTCACCGACCCGGGCACGGGCCAGCAGCGGATCGCCCGGGTGAAGGTACCGCCGGTGCTGCCGCGTTTCGTCGTGATGCCCGACGGCGAGCGTTTCGTACCGCTCGAGCAGGTGATCGCCGCCCACCTCGATGCCCTCTTCCCCGGCATGACCATCGGGGAGCATGTGCCGTTCCGGGTGACCCGCAACGCCGACCTGACGGTGGAGGAGGACGAGGCCGACGACCTCCTCGTGGCGGTCGAGATGGAGCTCCGGCGGCGGCGGTTCGGCAGCGCCGTCCGCCTCGAGATCGCCGCCACGGCCCGGGCCGACCTGCGGGACCGGTTGGCGGCGGAGCTGGAGGTCCCGACCGACGGCGTCTACGCCGTCGACGCGCCTTCGGACCTCAGCGGCCTGTGGGCCGTCTACGGCCTCGACCGCCCCGACCTCCACGCCGAGACGTGGACGCCGATGACGCCGCCCTACCTGGCCACCGCGGGCAACGAGCCGACCGACCTCTTCGAGGTACTGCGGGAGCGGGACGTGCTGGTCCACCACCCCTACGACTCCTTCGCCACGTCGGTGGAGGCGTTCGTCGCCCAGGCGGCGGACGACCCCGAGGTGCTAGGGATCAAGCAGACGCTCTACCGGACGTCGGGGCAGAGCCCGATCGTTGCATCGCTCATCCGTGCGGCCGAGGCCGGTAAGCAGGTGGCCGCCATCGTCGAGCTCAAGGCGCGGTTCGACGAGCAAGCCAACATCGGGTGGGCCCGGGCGCTGGAGGAGGCGGGGGTCCACGTCGTCTACGGCCTCGTCGGGTTGAAGACCCACTGCAAGACGGTGCTCGTCCTGCGGCGGGAGGAGGACGGCATCCGCCGCTACTGCCACGTGGGCACGGGCAACTACAACTCCCGTACCGCCGCCATCTACGAGGACCTCGGGATGCTCACGGCCGACCCGGCCATCGGCGACGACGTCGGGCACTTGTTCAACTACCTCACCGGCTTCAGCCGCCAGACGGACTACCGGGAGATCCTCGTCGCGCCGGTCACCTTGCGGCGCCGGGTGCTGGACCTGATCGAGGCGGAGGCGCTGGCCGGTCCCTCGGGACGGATCGTCCTCAAGGTCAACGGCCTCACCGACCCCGAGGTCATCGACGCCCTCTATGCCGCATCGCGCGCCGGCGTGCCGGTCGACCTCGCCGTGCGGGGCATGTGCAGCCTGCGCCCCGGGGTGCCCGGGCTGTCGGAGACCGTCCGGGTGCGATCGATCGTGGGCCAGTTCCTCGAGCACGCCCGCATCTACCGTTTCGGGGGCGCGCCGGACGACGCGCCGCACCAGGGGGAGGCAGGGGAGACCCACCGGCCCCTGCGGCTGTTCATCGGCTCGGCCGACCTCATGGAGCGCAACCTGGACCGTCGGATCGAGGTCCTCACGCCGGTTCGCGACCCCGAGCTCCAGGCGCGCCTGTTCGAGGTGCTCGATCTGGCCTTCGCCGACGACGTGAACGCCTGGAGCCTGGACGCCGAGGGCAGGTGGGACCGGGTCGTCACCGTGGTCGGCGTCGACTCCCAGCATCGGCTGAAGGAGCTTGCCGTCGACCGGGCGCGCCGGCGCCGGGAAGTGGACCCCGGTCACGCCGACGTCCACGATGCCGAGCACGACTGACGTCTCCCACCGGGGTATCCGGCGGCGTGCCGAGGGCGGTCAACCGGGGTGGCGCGGATCGGTGCGGGCCGGCCGGCTACGCAGTGGCTGGTGTCCCGCCAGCTGGCCGCGGATGCGGGCCATCACCGACGTTGCCGGCGGACCGCCGGCAACGGTGCGGCGCCGGCGGGCCCCGGGGCCGATCCGTAGGGACAGGTAGGCGGCGCCGCCCATCGGGATCGGCAGCCAGAAGTTGACCAGGCGGTACGAGAGCACGCCGAGGATGGCGATCGTCTTGGGCGTGTGGA
>JBOGGF010000221.1:0-3193 GCA_050743965.1 Acidimicrobiales bacterium | reverse complement strand
GCCCTGGCCCGGGCCACCGAGCTGACCGCGTCGGCACTGGCCGCGGCCGTACGGCGGCTCGACCGCACGCTGCAGGGCCCCGTCCACCACCACCTCGGCGGCGGCGGCAAGCGGCTGCGTGCCGCGCTGGTCCTCGTCTCGGCGGCCGCCGCCGGTGCCCCGGAGGCGGCAGGCGTGCCCGGCGCAGTGGCGGTGGAGCTCGTCCACAACTACTCGCTCCTCCACGACGACATCATCGACGGCGACCAGGAGCGGCGGCACCGGCCGGCCGTCTGGGTCGAGTACGGGGTGGGGCCGGCCATCGTCGCCGGCGACGCCCTCGCCGGCCTCGCGACCCAGGTCCTCCTCGAGGATCCCACTCCCGAGCGGGTGCGGGCGGCGGCGCGCCTGGCAGAGGCCAACCAGGCAATGATCGCCGGCCAGGCCGCCGACATGGCGTTCGAGCGCCGGCCGACGGTGTCCGTGGTCGAGTGCCTGGCCATGGAGGAGGGCAAGACCGGAGCGCTGCTCGCCTGCGCCTCGGCGGTCGGCGCCCTGCTCGCCGGCGCGCCGGCCTCCACCGTCGGCGCCCTCGACGCTTTCGGATGCCACCTGGGGATCGCCTTCCAGGCGGTCGACGACCTCCTGGGGATCTGGGGCCAGTCCTCGGTGACCGGCAAGCCCGTCGGAAGCGACCTGCTGGGCGGCAAGAAGACCCTCCCGGTGGCCGTGGCGATGGCCCGCGGCGGCTCGGCGGCCGACGAACTGACCGAGCTGCTCTCGGGGGAGATGGGTGAGGCCGACGTGATCCGGGCGACCGCGCTCGTCGAGCGCTGCGGCGGGCGGGCAGAGGTCGTGGAGCTGGCCGACCGTCACCTCCACCGGGCGCTCGACGCCCTCGGGTCGGCCGACCTCGCCGCTGCCCCCCGCGACGAGCTGCTGGCCATCGCCCGCTACGTGACGGCGAGGGACCGGTGACGGCCACGACGACCCCGGGCGCCGGGCCCGGCACCGTCGACGCCTCGACCACGCTCAAACGGGCGACCGAGGCCCTCCTGTCGCGGCAGGACGAGGCCGGATGGTGGCAGGGCGAGCTCGAGACGAACGTCACCATGGACGCCGAGGACCTGCTCTTCCGCCAGTTCCTCGGGATCCGCTCGGAGGCCCAGACGGCCGCCACGGCCAAGTGGATCCGCGCCAACCAGCGCGACGACGGCACGTGGGCGACCTACCACGGCGGCCCCGCCGATCTCTCGGTGACCGTCGAGGCCTACATCGCCCTGAAGCTGGCTGGCGAACCCGTCGACACCGACCACATGCGGCGGGCGGCCGAATGCGTGCGGGACATGGGCGGGCTCGAGCGGACCCGGGTGTTCACCCGCTTGTGGATGGCGCTCTTCGGCGAGTGGTCGTGGGACGACCTGCCGGTGCTGCCGCCCGAGCTCATGCTCCTGCCGCCCTGGATGCCGCTCAACATCTTCGACTTCGGCTGCTGGGCCCGGCAGACCGTAGTCGCCCTCACCGTGGTGGGGTCGTACCGGCCCGCCCGGCCGCTCGGCATCACCATCGACGAGCTGCGGACGGGGCTCCCCCCGCTGCCGTTCCGCCCCCCGTTCACCCGCGCCGGCCTGCTCCAGCGAGCCGACAAGCTCGCCCACCGCTACGAGCACCGGCCGCTCCGGTTCCTGCGGTCGCTCGATCTGCGCGTGGCCGAGCGCTGGATGGTCGAGCGCCAGGAGGCCGACGGGTGCTGGGGTGGCATCCAGCCGCCGTGGGTGTACTCGGTCATGGCCCTCAACCTGCGCGGCTACGCCGTCGACCACCCGGTGCTGCGGGCCGCCCTGGACGGCCTCGACGGCTTCACCGTCGAGGACGAGCGGGGTCGGCGCCTCGAGGCGTGCCAGTCGCCGGTGTGGGACACCGCCCTCGCCGTCGTCGGCCTGTCGGACGCCGGCTGCTCGCCGGACCACCCGGCGCTGCGCCGCGCCGCAACCTGGCTGGTCGACGAGGAGATCACCGTCGACGGCGACTGGAGGGTCCGCCGGCCGCAGCTGGCCCCGGGCGGGTGGGCGTTCGAGTTCGCCAACGACCACTACCCCGACATCGACGACACGGCCGAGGTGGTGCTCTCCCTGCGGCGGACCGAGCGCCGCGACGACGCGTCGGTCGAGCGGGCCGTCACCTGGGTCGAGGGCATGCAGTGCTCCGACGGCGGGTGGGCCGCCTTCGACGTCGACAACACCCGCGCGCTGTGCAAGGACCTCCCCTTCTGCGACTTCGGCGAGGTGATCGACCCGCCGAGCGCCGACGTCACCGCCCATGTCGTCGAGATGCTGGCCGAGCTGGGGCGCACCGGCACGGCACTGACCCGTGGCGTCGACTGGCTGCTCGACGCCCAGGAGGACGACGGCTCGTGGTTCGGACGCTGGGGCGCCAACTACGTCTACGGCACCGGCGCGGTGGTGCCGGCCCTCGTGGCCGCCGGCGTGCCGGCCACGCACCCGACCGTCCGGCGGGCGGTCGCCTGGCTCGAGTCCCACCAGAACGGCGACGGCGGGTGGGGCGAGGACCTCCGCTCCTACGACGACCCCTCGTGGGCGGGCCGGGGTGCTTCGACCGCGTCCCAGACGGCGTGGGCGCTCATGGCGCTGCTGGCCGCGGGAGAGCGGGACGGGCTGCCCGCGACACGGGGCGTCGGCTTCCTCGCCGCCACCCAGCGGGCCGACGGGTCGTGGGACGAGCCGTGGTTCACCGGGACCGGCTTCCCCGGCGACTTCTACATCAACTACCACCTCTATCGCCTGGTGTTCCCGGTCTGTGCCCTCGGCCGGTACGTGCACGGAGGAGGTCCCACGTGGACGACCTGATCGTGCTGACGCCGGACGGCGCCGGGGCACGGGCCGTCGGTGGCGACGCCGTCGTCACCGGGACGGGGGCCGAGGCCGTGGCCGTCGCAGTGGCCCGCCTGATCGAGTCGGTGCCCGGCGACCTGCCGGTGGCCGTGGCCGGGACGGCCGTGGCCTGCAGGCGGGACCTGCACCCCGGCCAGGTCGTGGTGGCGGCCGAGCTGTGCGGTCGCGGCGTTCGGTTGCCCTCCGCCGACCTCCTGGCGGAGGACCTGCGCCAGGACGGTCTCGACGTGGTGGTCGGCCCGGTGGCGACCGACGGCGCGACCAGTGGCCATACGGTAACCAGCGACATGCCGGCTGAGAAT
>JBOGGF010000220.1:0-17429 GCA_050743965.1 Acidimicrobiales bacterium | reverse complement strand
GAGCAGATCACCGGCGCCACCGCCCCGACCACGAGGAGCGGCGGCATCAACCCGGTGGCGGTGGGCTCGGGCGTCCGGGTGTCCGCCGTGGCCACCCAGTTGTCCGAGGGGTCGCTGGCCGTCACCGGCCAGGCGACAGACGTGGCCATCACAGGCTCCGGCTACCTCGTGGTCGAGTCGAACGGCCAGCAGCTGTACACCCGTGACGGCGCGCTGACCGTCGACGCCTCGGGCCATCTGACCACCCTGTCCGGTGGCCAGGTCCAGGGGTGGCAGGCGACAGCGAACGGGATCGTGAACAACAACGCCCCCATCGGGCCGATCACCATTCCCAAGGGGGAGACCATCCCCGCCTCACCCTCGACCGCCGTCACCATGGGCGGGAACCTGCGGGCGTGGAACGGGTCGACGACAGCCACAGTCGGGAACACGACAATCAACATGTACGACTCGCTCGGCCACGCCGTCAAGGTGACGGTGAGCTTCACGCCGGTGACCGGCGCTCCCAACGAGTGGTCGTTGACAGCCCAGACCAAGCAGCCGACAGGGAAGGTCCAGTACCTCTTCTCGACAACACCGACAAACGCGCCCACAACACTGCCCACGGTGCTGTTCAATTCCGGGACCGGCCAGGTGACAAAGGTCAACCCCCTGGCGACAGAGACGCTCACCACCCAGACAACAGGCACGATCGCCCTGTCCATGATGAGCAAGCCGAAGGGCTACACATTCAAGACAGCGACGCCGTGGACGGTGGACTTCCCGACGCCGGGCAGTAGCGGGGCCGTCACCCAATTCGCCGCCAACAAGTCGATATCGCCGAGCACCGACGGCTACCCCTCCGGGTCGCTCGAGAGCTACTCGATCGGGGGGAGCGGCGTCGTCACCGGGTCGTTCTCCAACGGCAAGACCAAGGCCATCGGCCAGATAGCCCTGGCCGGCTTCGCCAACGCGTCCGGCCTCCAGGACGTGGGCAACGGCCTGATGTCGACCAGCCCCAACTCGGGGCAGCCGCAGGTGGGCGCGCCGGGGTCCGGGACGCTCGGCACCCTGCTGGGCGGTCAGCTCGAGCAGTCCAACGTGACAATGGGCACCCAGCTGACCGACCTGATCACCGCCCAAGAGGCGTACCAGGCCAACACCAAGGTGATCGCGTCGACCCAGCAGGTCATCCAGGCACTGATGGTCATCTGACCCGCGGGCGCGGCCGTCTCCCCGACCGTCTTCCCGGTCGAAGGGCGGGGGTGACGGCGCCGCGGCGGCACGCCGCGGTCAAGCCGGCCGCTCCACGTGCCGATGACTAGGTGCGCGCCAAGACGGCGGCCCGAGCTCCACCGGCCAGGGAACGGTCGGACCCAGGAGTGCCCACGTCGAGTACCAGAGGCTGCGCAATGGTGTTCCCGAACAACGTCCAGTTCACATCGGCGGTGTCGTCGTGAGCACGGCATTGATCCCGGCCGGCGACACACGTGTGCGGACCTATGACTTCCGCAATCAGGAAGCGGTCGACCGCGCCCGCATCCGCAAGCTGCAGCCGGTCTTCGAGGCGGCGGCACACCGCATGGCCGGCGCACTCAGCGCCAACCTCCGCCAGCCGGTGCACTTCACCGTCGAAGGGTTCGAGCAGACGCCGTGGGAGGACTACGCGGCCACGATGGAGGACCCGACCTTCCTCGCCGGCGCGGCTGTCATCGGGCTCGACGGTCGGCTCATCGTCCACGCCTCCACCGAGCTTGTCCTGGCGTTGGTGGACGTCCAACTGGGGGGGCGAGGCGATGTCCAACCGGATCGCCTGGTCCTGTCGGACCTCGAGTTCTCGCTCATGAGCTCGCTCGTCGACGACATGCTGGCGGCGATGCCATCGGCGTTCGACGCCTTCATCGAGATCGGCATCGGTGTCGTCCAGAAGCTCCGGAGCACGATCTATCTCAAGGTCGGCCGGCCGGGGGAGATGTGCCTCATGATCGGGCTGAACGTCGTGATCGGCGACAGGCGGTCGCGGTCCCTGCGGATGTGCTTCCCGCTCACGGTGCTCCACCCCATCCTCGAGGCGTTCGAGCGCCTCCAGCAGGCCGAGGAGTTCGAGGGGGGGTACCGCCAGTCGACCGCCGAGGACCGCCTGCTGACCGTGCCGGTCGACGTGGAGGTGGCGTACCCGCCGGTCGGGCTCACCACCACCGAGGTGCTCGAGCTGCGGATCGGCGACGTGATCCCCCTTCACCTCGACAAGGACGATCGCCACGCCCACCTCGACGTGGTGGCCAGCGGTCACCGCATCGGCAAGGGAGTACTCGTGGAACAGGGCAAGCGGCTCGCTTGCACCATCACGAGCTGGAGAGAGGAGAGAGCATGACCGACGTTGCAGCCCCGCACCCCGGCGGGAGCGGGGCATCCGTGGACGCCGGCGTCGCCCCGACACCGACGCAGGCGGGCCCCGGCATGGCCGCGCCGACAGGTGCGGTGGTGGGGATGGCCGCGCCGACAGGTGCGGTGGTGGGTGGCCCGGGCGCCGGGTCGGTGGGCGCCGCGCTGCGCGCCCTGCCCCTCCAGGCACTCCACGACGTGGAGCTCAACGTCGAGGTCGTCCTGGGCCGTGCCCGGATGCCGCTGCGCGAGCTGCTTGCCGCCCACCCCGGGACCACGATCGAGCTCGACCGCTCCGTCCACAGCACCGTCGACGTCATGGTGAACGGGACCCTCTTCGCCCGGGGCGAGATGGTCGTGGTCGACGATTCGGAGATCGGTGTCCAGGTGACCGAGGTCATCGGCGTCGACATGGGCCGGGACGGGCGATCGTGAGCCCGGCAGTGCTGGCGGCGGCGCACGGCGCGGCGACGACCGGACAGGACCTCTCGATCGGCCATGTGCTGCTCCAGATGGTGGTGGCACTGGGGATCGTCATCGGCGGCATCTGGGGCCTCGGCAAGTGCATCCACCGTTCCGGCCGCGGTGGCCGGGCCGCCGGTGCGGGCAAGGCGCGCGGTTCCGGGAAGGGCCGGGCCGCCGAGCACGGGCTGCGGGTGCTCTCCCGCCAGACGGTGGGCAAGGGCAAGTCGATCGCCGTGGTCCAGGCCGGCGACCAGTGCTTCCTCGTGGGCATCGCCGACTCGGGGCTGACCCCGCTCGGCGAGCTGAAGCCCGCCGGAGCCGACGACGACGACGATGGCGGCGAGGAGCCGGCAGCCGGTCGTCCCGCGATCTCCAGCTCGGTGCCCGCAGCCAGTGACCTGGCCGGTGGCACGGCGTGGGGCACACCGGCTACGGGCGGCACCCCCCCGCTGGCGCTGGCACCGCTCGACTTCGGATCGATCGACCTGTCCGCCTTCGCCGAACCGCCGCCGCCCGGGGGCGGACGGGCCGATGGTGCGGCGCCGGCTGCAGCCGCACCGTCGATGCGGTCGTGGCTGAATGCCCTCCGGGAGGCGACCGTCCGACGCTGAGCGAGGACCGGCGGCCATGCCGCCGCAGGAGGTGCCGACGGTACCCGGGAACAACACCGACCGACCAGGGGCTTGGACGGCCGCGCCCGCGCGGCGGACCGAACCGGCCGAGGCGAAGGCGAGCAGCACCAGGCGAGCAGCACTACCCGAGCAGCACCAGGCGAGCACGAGCACGAGCACACGAGCACGACGAGGGAGAGGAGGACGGTATGGACCAGCTACTGGCAGCAGGCGGGCAGATCACGATCAATCTGGGCAAGGCCGTCGGCCAGCCCTCGTCGAGCCTGCTGGTCATCCTCACCCTGGCGGTGCTCACGCTGGCGCCGTCGATCCTGATCCTCCTGACCGGCTTCACCCGTATCGTGATCGTCCTGGGCCTGACCCGACAGGCGCTCGGCCTGCAGTCCACGCCGCCCAACCAGGTGCTGGTCGGCATCGCCCTGTTCATCAGCATCTTCCTGATGGCGCCCACGCTGGCGACGCTCAACCACGTCGCCCTCCAGCCCTACCTGCATGGCCACATCGACGCCACCCAGGCGCTGTCGCGGGGCGAGATCCCGCTCAAGCACTGGATGCTCCGCCAGACCGGCCAGCAGGAGCTGGCGCTGACCTCCCATGCCGCCCACCAGAGCGCGGCCCACCCGATGCAGCTGTCGCTCACGAGCATCATCCCGGCCTTCCTGCTCTCCCAGCTGCGCAGCGCCTTCATCATCGGCTTCGTGGTCTTCGTGCCGTTCCTCATCATCGACCTGGTGGTGGCGTCCACCCTCATGTCGATGGGCATCGTGATGCTCCCGCCGACGCTGGTGTCCCTGCCGTTCAAGCTCCTGCTCTTCGTCCTGGTCAACGGTTGGGTCCTCGTGGTGCAATCGCTCATAACGAGCTTCAGGTGACACAGCAGGTCGCGCTCCATCTCGCCTCCGGGGCGATGATGACGACGGCGAAGATCGCCGCGCCGATCCTCCTCTCGGCGATGGTCGTCGGCCTGCTGGTGTCGCTCTTCCAGTCGGTCACCCAGATCCAGGAGATGACGCTGACGTTCGTGCCGAAGCTGCTCGTTCTCGGGCTCGTCTTCGGGCTCGCCGGTCACTGGATGCTCGGCCAGTTCACCGGCTACGTCCACCAGCTGTTCGGGCAGCTGCCGCAGCTCTTGGGCTCAGGGTAGGGGCGTCGGCGATGCAGATCGACATCGCCGCGCCGTGGCTCATCGCCTTCATGCTGGTGCTGGCGCGTGCGCTGGCGTGGCTGATGGTGGTGTCGCCCTTCTCCGACCGGCGTGTCATCCCGACGATGGTGACGATCGGCATCGCCGCCGGGCTCGCGATCCTGATCGCGCCCCGTCTCGAGCACACGCCTCTCCCCACGGACACGGCCGGGCTCGTCGGCGCGCTCGTCGTCCAAGTGGCCACGGGACTGGCGCTCGGTTTCGTCGTGCAGCTCTTGATCTCGGCCGTGACGGCCGCCGGGAGCATGCTCGACCAGGTGGGCGGCCTGACCCTACCGCCCTCGATCGACCCGCTCAGCCTGTCCCAGACCTCGATCATGGGGCAGTTCTACGAACAGGTGGTCGTCCTCCTCCTGTTCGCGACCAACGGTTACCTGCTCATGGTGGACGGCTTCGTCCGGTCGTTCGACGGGCCTGGCTTCTCGCTCCATTCGGCCGGGACCCTCGCCAGCGTGGTCGTCACCGACCTGGGGGTGTTCTTCGTCTCGGCCCTCGAGATGGCCGGCCCGGTCATGGTGGTGCTCTTCGCCGCCCAGGTGGTCCTGGCCCTGTTGTCCAAGGCAGCGCCGCAGGCCAACGTGTGGCTCCTCGGGTTCCCACTCCAGGTCTTCCTCGTGCTCGTGCTCGTGTCTCTCACCATCTCCCTCGTGCCGGGGTACGTGGCCAACCTTCTCGCCCGGGGTCTCGGCGACGGCGCCCGCATGTTCGGGGTGGTGTGAGGTGGCGGCAAGCGACAAGTACTCGCGCACCGAGCCGCCCACGGAGAAGCGCAAGCGAGAGGCCCGCGACGAGGGGCGGGTCGCCCGCTCACCCGACGTCGGCGGGTGGATGGCGCTGCTGTTCGGGTCGATGCTGCTGCCCTGGCTGTACTCGTCCGCCCGCGGCCGTGTGCTGGCGGTCACCGGTTCGGCCGTGCAGGTCATGGGGCACCCCACCCCGGCCGGAGCCCTCGGGGTGCTGGAGATGGGCCTGCGCCAATTCCTCTCGTTCGGGCTCCTCGTCAGCGGCGTCTTCGCCGTCATCGGCGTGGTGGCCAACGTGGCGCAGGTCGGCCGGGCGGCGTCGCTCAAGGCAGCGCGCCCCCGCTTCTCCCGCCTGAGCCCCAAGAGCGGGCTCCAGCGGCTGTTCTCGCCCCAGGCCGGCTGGGAGCTGGGCAAGCAGCTGCTCAAGCTGGGAGTGCTGGCGGTGGTCGGCTACTTCTCGTTGCGGACGCTGGTCATGGCGGTGGCCGGGAAGACGCCGGTCAGCCTGGGCCCACTGCTCGGCTACGCCGGCACGTCGATCCTCTCCCTCGTCCGCACCGTCGCCGTCATCGGTCTCTTCCTGGGCGCGGCCGACTTCCTCGTGCAGCGCCACCGCCTGTCCAAGTCGCTCAAGATGACCAAGCACGAGGTGAAGGAGGAGCGTCGGTCGTCGGAGGGCGATCCGGAGATGAAGGCCAAGCTCCGCCGGCAGCAGTACGTCATCGCCCGCTCGCGCATGATGGCCGCCGTGAAGACGGCCGACGTGGTCGTCGCCAACCCGACCCACTTCGCCGTCGCCCTCCAGTACGACCCCACCCGCGGCGGCGCCCCGCGTGTGGTGGCGAAAGGGATGGACGGCCTGGCGCTGCGGATCCGGGAGGAGGCGTCGCGCCACGGCGTGGCCGTCGTCGAGGACCCGCCGCTCGCCCGGTACCTCCACGCCACCTGCGAGGTGGACCAGCCGATCCCCGTGGCGGTGTACATCGCCGTCGCCCGCCTCATCGCGTTCGTCTACTCGTTGGCCCCGGCCACCAGGAGCAATGGCGTGCACCACCGTCCCCACTCGGTCGTGCCCGAGCTCGATCCCAGCGCCCCTCGGCCGGGTGTGGCGGCCGCCCGCCGCCGCCGCCGCCGGTCCCCGGTCGCTGCCGGCCTGACGGGGGAGCGCTGAGGTGGGACGGCACGCCGCCGGGTTGCACACCCGAGGCGCGAGGGGACGGTGCCGAGGGCATCGCCGTTCGTTCGGGAGCCGAGATCTCGGTATCGTCTTGTGCTGGGGAGCGGGTGCTGAGGGGAGCGCATGCGACGGGAGGATGACCGACGGCTGGTCACCGAGGTGCTCATCGAGTCAGGTGACCGGATGCAGTTGCGCATCCTCGACCCCGACGCCGGGCCGCCGGGCCTGCTCGACTTGCTGGCGCACCACGCCCACGACGGGGACCAGGTGACGCTCGTGCACGTCGGCAACACCTGGACCGCGTCCACCCTCTCCCACGAGTGGCCCTTCGGTCCCGACCTGGCGGACAACCTCCTCGCCGACCGCAACCCGACGGTGGTCGAGCGGGCCGAGTCGCGGGTGCTGCAGCTGGGCGCGGCGGGCAACTTCGCCATGGTCACCGGCACCGGTGGCAGCCGCCATCACCTGCCGCGCTGGATCTTCAGCGTGGGGCGCCGCCCGGCATCGTTGGTCGTCGGCCGGGTCACCCGGGACCGGGGCCTCCGGCTCGCCGCTTTCTCCCGCAGCCGGCAGTTCCTCGCACGGGTGGCGGACAGCGTGGACGGCGACGAGGCGGAGGTGCCGGCCGACATCCTCAGCCGCCGGGTGCCGGCGCGCTCCACCGTGTACCGGTTCGCCTTCGCCGTGCCGCCCCTCCGGCGCGAGCGGCTCGAGCTCGACCCCTCTGAGCAGCCCGACCGGCCCGATCTGCCCGACTGGTCCCACCGGCCGGGCCGGCCCGATCTGCCCGGTGCCGAGCTCGCTCGCCGGGACCGGGGGTCCTCGGGGGACCGGCGCCGTCGGCGCGACCGCCACGACGGGGCGGGTGAGTGAGGTGCCGGGTGAAGTGCTGAGCCCGCCGGCCCCCGGGGCCGCCGCTCGAACCGTCGGGGTCGGGATCGGCGTCGGCGTCGGCGACCGGGAGCGCTCCGCACTCCACGCGCTCGGCGCGGCGGTCGAAGACCTCGGCTACCGGCAGCTGTACGCCCACGGGATCGGCACCGGCCTGTTCGCCGGCGACCGCGGCGCGGCCCTGGTGGCACTCGACGAGTGGCCGGAGCCGGAGCGCCACGCCCTGCGCCTGCTGGGGCTTGGCGCCTCGGCCGATCCGGACCGCCTACCACCGGACCTCGCCCCGGCCCTCGACGCGCTCGCGGCGACGGGGCTCGTCGTGGCCGAAGATCCTTGGGTGCGGGCCGACGGATGGGTGCTCGTGCCGGCCCTGGCCGGCCACCTCCTGACGAGGCCGCCCCCGGGCTATGCCTTGGCGGGCGTGGGGGAGGGCGCGGCCGGTAGGGCGTACCTCGCACCAGACTCGCTGCGGCTGGCCGCCGCCCTGCCCTCTGCCGCCGGCCGGCGGGTCCTCGATCTCGGCGCCGGGTGCGGCATCCAGGGCCTCCTGGCCGTTCCGGGGGCGGCCGAGGTGGTGCTGGTCGACGTCGAGGCCGATTCGCTGGAGCTGGCCGCGCGCAATGCCGTGCTCAATCGGGTGCCGTACCCGGTACGGGTCGTCGAGGGGGACCTCTACGGCCCGGTCGCCGGCGAGCAGTTCGACCTCGTCGTCACCCTGCCGCCGTACGTGCCGACGGTCGCCGGCGGCGCGCAGACCTCGGTGACCGCTGGGGGTGCGGACGGCCTGGACCTCGTCCGTCGGATCGTGACCGGCGCGCCAGACCATCTGGCGCCCGGGGGGGAGCTGATCGCCGTCTGCCAGCTGCTCTGCCGGGGCCCCGAGCCGCTGCTCGCCGGCGAGCTGGCCACGCTGGCCCCGGGCCTCGACGCCCGCCTGGTCGTGAGCGACTTCCACCCGCTCCAGCCGTACCTTGTCGACCTCGCCACCAAGCTCGCCGTCCACGGGGGCGCTGACATGGCCGCCCTCGTCGACGCCTACCGCGGCTCGCTCCGCCCTACGGGCGCGACCGGCGTCTGCACGGCGGTGCTCCGGCTGCGTCGACCGCGCCCCGGAGAGGACGTGGTGCCCGGCTGCCGGGTGGTGGGCGGCCGGCCGGTCGCCACCGACGACGTCGCCCGCTGCGCCGACGGCGTGGCGGTGGGCAGCGACCCTTCCCTCCGGGTGGCCGGTGCACCCGGGTCACCGCCGGTCGTGCTCGAGGGGCCGACGGTGGCGCTCCTCGAGGCGTTCGACGGGCAGCGGACGATCGGGGAGGCGGCGGCGGCGGCCTGGGGCCGGCTCCAGGGGGCCGATCCCTGCGACGTGGCGGACCAGGCGGTGTGGCGGACCGACCGGCTCCGGCGACAAGGGCTCGCCATGCTGGCACCGACCGGGACAGCCGAGGGAGGGTGAGGTGTCCCGGCCGCCTTGGCTCAGCCGCCGCGACCTACGCCTCCGCCGGGCCGGACCCGGTGCGGGTGCCGATACCCAGCGGGCCACCGAGGCGACCCGCGACCGGGCGGCTCGCCGCCTCGCCCGGGCCCAGCACGAAGGGCGTTTTGCCAGCTCGGACCTCTACGAGTGCCGCATGGAAGCGCTGCTCACCGCCCGTCGCCAGGCCGACGTGGACCGGCTCGTCGGCGACCTCGAGGACCTGGTGCCGGCGCACGTCCGCAGTCGGATGCTGCGGGTGATCGCGAGGGCCCACGCCGACGGGCGCCTCGATCTCGACGACTTCGACCACCGGACCGACCGGTGCCTCGAGCCGCTCCGCCGGGACGCCGCCGACGCCCTCGTCGCCGACCTCGGCTACCGGCTCGTCCGTCCGGGACGGCCGCTCGGACGGCCCGGACCGTGGGCGAGGGCGGCGCGACGCATCGGCGTCCCGGCCGCCGTGGGGGGCGTCGTCGGCACGGCGCTCGTGGCGGTGCCGGCCGGGCTCGACCTCCCGGGCGGCCTCGCCCAGTGGCTGCCGCTCGCCCTCGGCACCGGCGCCTTCAGCGCCGTCGGCACCGGGATCGCCACGCTCGCCTGGCTCTCTCGGCCACCGTCCCGACGACCGCTGCAGCGGCCATGACGTGCGTCGACGCGTTGCAGTGCCGGCTGCTACGCTGCCCCTCCGCAAGGGGTGGGGGCACCCAGGGGGACTACGCCGCCGGCCACCATGGTGGTCATGTTCGGCTAGGGGAAGGTGACACGTGACGACCTATCTCCTCTCGCAGGAAGGCCGGAACTGCCGGGTGCACGCAGCCTGGTGGACGCCCGACGGCGAAGAGACGGCCGGCGTCGTGCTGATGCCCGATCGCAAGCTGGCCGCGCGCCTCGCGCACAGCCTCACCGTGCTCTCCGACGCCGTGTGGAGCCAAAGCGTCGACGCACCGGGCGAGCCCCTGGGCCTGCCCAAGGTCGTGGCCGAATTGGGACCGGGTGGCGGCGACGGCGATCGCGACGCCAGCGACCACGACGAGATCGCCGCAGCGGTGCCGGTGGCGAGGAGCCCGGGATCGGGTGCGACCCGGCTGCGAGCACGAATTGCCGAAGATGAGGCACGCACCATCGTGGAGCTGACGAGCGGGCTCTCGGACGAGACGATCGCTTCGGTCAAAGAGGAGATCGCCAGCGAGCTCGCCGCGGCGGCCGCCACCGCCGGACCGGCCCTCGAGGACACCGACCGCCGGTGGCAGCGCTTCCGCCGGATCAGCCCGGTCGGCTTCCTCGCACTCTGGGCCGAGGACGACGACCCGTCTGCACCACTCCTCGCCTGGGCGGTCGGTCGCTCGGTCGAGTCGCTGCCCGAGGACGGCGGCACGGGCGTGACCCGCAGCGTCGGACTGGGCGAGGGGATCGAGGTCCACATCACCCCGGATGCCGTCGGTGAGGAGCCGGTGCTACGGATCGACATGCAGTGCGAGGGCGAGACTCTCGCCTACCTCGATATCGAGGACGTCGAGAGCTTCGGGCATGCCGGGTCGCTGCTGGCCGAGCTGCGCGAGCGGCTGTCGCCCCAGTTCCTGGTCGACGCGGTGGTTCGCACCGCGGCGACCTACCGAGGTGCCCCGAGCGACGAGGACCTGGAAGCCTTCGACGGGGTGGTGAAGCGGCTGATGCGCCTGCTCCCGGCGGAAGAGGCGTCTCTTGACGCCGGCCACGGGCCGGCGGGCGCCGGTCTGCACTCCGGCGAACCCGGCTCCTGACCGACGGGGACCGAGCCGGCGACCCGACCCGGCCGGCCGGTCAGGCCTTCTCGTCCGATCCCGATGGCGGTGCACGCCGGCGCCGACCGTGGAAGGCACTGGCGAGCACGGCCACCGCAGCGAACGTAGGCAGGGTAACGACGGCCGCCGTGCGGTGATGGCGGAGGGCGAAGGCCAGACCGACGAGCACGAGCATGGCGACGAACAGCTCGGGGGTGTCGCCTACGAGGAAGTCGACCCAGAAACGCCCGAAGCTCAGGAGCCCGCGGCGTACGGTGGCGATCACGAGGTCACCCGGTCGCCGCCCGTCCCGGACACACCGCCGGTCCCGGGCACGTACATGTCCGAGGTGTCGGCGGGAACGGCCGGTGCCGGTGCGGGGCGACTGCCACCCGGGGCGAGCGGTCGGAGGAGGATCACCCCGACCAGGGTCACGACAGCGAACGCCCCGATCAGGACGGGGATCGCCAGGTCGCTGCCGGGCCAGTGCACCCCGGCACCTTCACCCGTCCAGAAGAGCCCGAAGCTGGTGAGCATGATCCCGACGACGATCTTGATCGTGTTCTCCGGCACCATCGACAGCTGCCGGGCGACGAGGGCGCCGGCCCCGGTGACCACCACGATCGCGGCCACGGCCGCCAGGGCGGCGGCCCCGAGACGGTGCTGGCTGGCACCGAGGCTGATGACGATGAAGACGACCTCCATGCCCTCGAGGAACACACCCTTGAACGCCACGGCGAAGCCGACCCGATCGCGTGCCGGTCGGGCGGAGCCGCTCGGTTCGCCCCGAAGCAGCTCGGCCGTCGTCGCGGCGTAGATCGCGTCCTCGTCGTGGAGTGACTTGTGCCCGCTCGCCCGCAGGATGGCCTTGCGCAGCCACGACAGCCCCAGGACCAGCAGCAGCGCGCCGACGAGGACCCGTAAGGCGTCGATCGGCACGTAGTGGATGAGGGGTGCACCCACCGCGCCCACCAGGACGCCCAGCACGACGACGGCAACGCCGGCGCCTTCAAGGGCGGACCGCCAGCCCCGGGTGGTCCCGGCGGCCAGCACGATGGTGAGCGCCTCGACGGCCTCGACGCAGCAGGCGCCGAACACGGCGAGCAGGAGGACGACCGTGGAGGTGGTGCTCATCGCACCACCTGGTGCCGGCGCGGCCGACGTCGCATCGTCCTCCTCGTCCTCGTCCTCGTCGTCGTCGTCGTCCTCCTCATCCTCGCCTCGCTCCCCGTGCCGATCGTGCCGGCGTGACCCTCGGCGCCGTTCGCGTCCCTTGGCCCCCATCCTGACCGATGGCGGACCACCCATCCTGCCGTAGGGCGACGCCCCTCCGTGCGCCAACTGCCGAGGGAGCACGCAAGCGCGCGATCCCCCGCGCGGCATCTTCGAGGAGAGGTTCGACCCCGGAGACCTGCACCTTCCTCGGTCACTGTGAGCTGTACGCCGGGCGGCCGGCTCCGGCGTCACTGTGGCCGGTCGTGAGCTCCGGTGCCGGGGCCCGGCCCCGTCGTCGATGCCAGCCGGTCGAGGAGGCCCGCCTGGGAGGGCAGGATCCTGCGGCGAGCGTCATCGAGGGCGAACCAGGCGGCCCGGTCGACTTCGGGGAAGGTCCGTGGGGTCCCCGACCGGGGGGGCCATTCCAGCTCGAACGTGTTGCTCACGACCGTCGCCGGGTCGAGGTTCGCTGCCACCGCCCACGCCGACACCCGCTTGCCGCCCTGCTGGACGATCTCGCCCAGTGGTCGGCGAGGGCCCGGCGGCACCGGGCGGCCGAGCTCCTCGGTCACTTCCCTTTCGGCTGCCGCCAGTGGCTCCTCGCCGTCGCCCACCTCCCCCTTGGGGATGGACCAGGCGCCCTCGTCACGCCGAGCCCAGTACGGGCCGCCCGGATGGACCAGCAGCACCTCGAGCAAGCCGCTGGCGCCGGAGGTCCGGGGCGGCGTCCTCCGGTACAGGATCAGGCCGGCGCTGGGTCGGGGCACCGCCGGGCGGCCTTCACTCGCCCTCGGTCGAGCGCCACGTCACGACGCCGCCGGCCAGGTTCTCTGCCGGCCAGCCGGCGCGGCAGAGGGCATCCGCCGCGGCCGCCGAGCGGACGCCGGCGTGGCACACCACCACGATGGGCCGGTCCTCGGGCAGCTCGCCGGTACGGTTCCCCAGCTCGCTCAGGGGCACGTTGAGGGCACCGGGGAAGGCCCACTCGGCCACCTCGTCGACCTCGCGCACGTCGAGGACGAAGAGGACCTCGCCCGATGCCATCCGGGCTCGCAGCTGTTCGGGATGCACGTCGGTGGCCACCACACCTCCTCGACCGGTCGTCGACCGGTCACCTCGTCTCCTGCTCGTCGCTCCTGTGCCTGCCCCTGTGTCTACCGCCCTGGGTGGGACTGGCGCTCGCCGGTGCCGCCGTGGAGCATGGGTGGGAGACCCTTGGCCGTACCCCCTTGGCCATACCCGGGCCGGGGACTCCTCGGGCGGGAGCTCATCCTGGCTGCCCGTCACCGGTACGATCTGGGAGGTGCCGTTCGACCGCCAGTTGCTCGCCGACGACGAGGAGGTGATGGTCGACACCCGGCTCCATTGGCTCCCGCTCGCCGGCCCGACGTTCGTCGCCCTGCTCGCCCTGGCCGGGGCGATCGCCATCGGCGTGACGTTTCCCGGGGCGCCGGTGGCCGTCACCTGGGTCCTCGCCGCGATGGTCGGTCTTCCCGCCCTGTGGTTGGCCGGGCGGGTGCTGCGGTGGCGAGGAGTGCGGCTCGTCGTCACGACCGGGAGGATCGTCTACCGTCGGGGCGTGCTCGGGCGCGACGTCGTCCAGCTGCGACTCCAGAGGGTGGCCGAGGTGCATTGCACCCAGACGCTCCGCGGCCGGCTCATCGGCTGTGGCCGTCTGGTGCTCGAGGTCGATGGCGGCGAGTCGATGGTGGTCGACGACGTCCGGCGCCCCCGGGCATTGCAGCGGCTCATCGCCGCCGAGCTCGACGAGGCCTGGTACGGCAGCTTCGGCGACGGCTGGGGCGGGAGGACCGATCCAGCTCGTCGGCGCCCACCGGCACCGTGCCCACCGCAGGGGTCGCCCCAGGCTAGGGTCCCTGCCGCGCCGATCACTGCGCCGATGACCGCGCCGACGCCGGTCGGCATGCGCCAGGCGCCGATCGACGTGCGCCAGACGCCGCCGCATGGCATCGAAGTCCCGCCCTTTGCCCACACCACCGTGCTGCCGGCGGTACCCGCCGCCCCGCCCACCGGCGCCGCAGCCACGATCCCCGAGCAGCTCATCGCCCTCGACGATCTGCGGAAGCGGGGGATCATCACCGCCCAGGAGTTCCACGCCAAGAAAGCGGAGCTGCTGAGCCGACTCTGACCCGGTTGGGTGGCCTCGCCAGCCGGCCCCACCTGCCGCGCCCGCCAGGCGGCCGACTACCGTGAGGTCGTGGCCCCTACCCGCGACCGCTGCGCCGCAGGCGCTGCCGGCGCGGTGCCCGACCGTCGCGCCGGCGCCGGTGCCGGTCCGGCCGCCGCGGTGGGGTGAGCCCCCTGGCGGGGGATGAGCGTCCTCGACCTTCACTCGCGCGGCTGGTCACGGTGCCGCCGCGGGTCGGGCCGCCGTCGACGCCGGTAACCGACCTGGAGGGGGTGGACCCGGCCGGGAACCCGCTGACGGTGCCGGTCGGCGACGGCCCGGGGCGGACGCTCCTCCTCTTCCTGTCGGCGGACTGTGACGGCTGCGGGCCCTTCTGGCCGGCGGTGGCCGACACGGGCAGCCTCGGGCTGGTGGCGGGGGAGCGCGCCGTCGTCGTGGCCCGCGACCCGACGGCCGAGGACCTCGACGCACTCGCCGGCTTGGCGGTCCCCGGCACCACGGTCGTCCTCTCCGGGGGTGCCTGGGCCGCCTACGGGGTGCAGGGACCACCGTTCTTCGCCCTGGTCGAACCGGTCGTCGGCCGGGTGGTGACCGAGGGCGTCGCCTGGGCAGTGCCCCAGGTCGCTGCTGCCGTGGCCCGTGTACCCCGCACCGGGCGAGAGGAGTGACGTGGAGTCCGAAGCGTTCACGGTGCGCACGGGCGACCGGCGGGTCACCGACCTGTCCGAGTGGGTGATGCGGTTCTGTGCCGGGCGCGGCGACGGTCTCTGTCAGCTGTTCGCCCCGCACGCAACCGCTGGACTGGCCCTGATGGAGCTCGGGGCCGGTTCGGAGCCGGACCTCTCGGCGCTGCTCGACCGGGTGCTGCCCCGGGACGAGCGGTACCGGCATCGCCACGGATCGCCCGGTCACGGGGCCGACCACCTCCTGCCGGTGCTGGTGTCGCCGTCGCTGACCCTGCCGGTCGCAGACGGCCGGCCGCTGCTGGGTACCTGGCAGTCGGTGGTGCTCGTCGACACCAACATCGACAACCAGGAGCGGACCGTCCGCTGCAGCTGGGTCCCGGTGCCCGACTGACCAGGGGCCCGCCGGTGCGGCTGGCCGGCCGCCCGCGCCGTCGCACCGCCACGGAGTGATACACCCTTCCTCCATGCTGTCCCCGCCGACGAGGAACGCCTACCGCCGCCCTCGGAGGTGTCGGCCGAAAGGGGACAACGATGACCACCGCAATGCTCACCGTGGACTGCGACTCGTGCACCATGCGGTCGACGGACGCCTGTGACGACTGTGTCGTCTCGTACCTGCTCGGGCGGGAGCCCGACGACGCCGTCGTCATCGACGCCGACGAAGCGCGGGCCCTGCGGATGTTGGAGCATGCCGGGCTCCTGCCCCGCCTCCGCTTCGAGGACCGGACGGGCTGACGTCGAGGTGGCACTGTGAGGCGCCACCTCCTCGTCACCAACGACTTCCCGCCCAAGGTGGGCGGGATCCAGTCGTACTTGTGGGAGCTTTGGCAGCGTCTCGATCCCGACTCGTTCGTGGTGCTCACGGCCAGCTCCCATCCCGATGCGGCGGCTTTCGATGTCGAGCAGGCGGCCCGGGGCATCCGTATCGAGCGGGTGCCCGGCAGGATCCTCTACTTCCCGACGCCGTCGGTCCGGTCCAGGGTGCGGCGGCTGGCGTCAGAGGTCGGAGCCGACCTGGTGGTGCTGGACCCGGCGCTGCCGCTGGGTCTGTTGGGTCCGTCGCTCGGACTTCCCTACGCCGTCGTTCTCCACGGGGCCGAGGTCGCGGTCCCGGGTCGGCTGCCTGGCACCGCCCAGGCGTTGGCGCGGGTGCTGGCCGGTGCCCGGCTGGTCGTGTCGGCCGGCGGTTACCCGGCGGCGGAGGCTCGCCGGGCGGCGCACGGGCGGATGCCGCCAACCGTGCACGTGCCACCCGGGGTCGACTGTGCCCGGCTGACGCCCCTGGGAGAGGCCGGGCGCCGGGAGGCCCGGCGGCGCCTCGGGCTGCCGGACGACGGACCGCTTGTCGCGAGCGTGAGCCGGCTCGTGCCACGCAAGGGGATGGACGTGCTGGTGGCGGCGGCGCAGCGGTGCAGCGAGTGGATTCCCGGCCTCGTGGTGGCCGTGGGCGGGACCGGCCGGGACGCCGGGCGGCTGGCGACGGCGGTCCGCCGTTCCGGTGCACCGGTGCACTTCCTGGGCCGCGTCTCCGAGGGGGAGAAGGCGGCCCTCCTGGGTGCCGCCGACGTGTTCGCGATGGCCTGCCGCTCTCGTTGGCGTGGCCTGGAGCAGGAGGGCTTCGGCATAGTGTTCCTGGAGGCGGCCGCTGCTGGCGTGCCCCAGGTCGCGGGGGACAGTGGCGGCGCGGCCGAGGCGGTCGAGGACGGGGTCACCGGGCTGGTGGTCCGTCGCCCGGAGGACCCCACGTCGGTGGCAGTGGCGCTGCGCCGGCTGCTCGATGACGAGGGACTGCGCCGCAGGATGGGCGCGGCCGCTCGCCAGCGCGCCGTGTCGCAGTTCGACTACGGCCTCTTGGCCGGGAAGCTGGCCGGGGCCCTGGCGGAAGTGCAAGGCTGAGCCGGCCGAGGGGTCGGCTCGTGGGGCCGCCGGTACCCGATCAGGCGCGTGCGGCCCCCGGATGCGAGGCGAGGGAGGAAGAGGTGGCGGAGCAGGCCACGGAGCACACGAGCGTGTCGGTACCCCCGGAGCAGTGCTTCGCGGTGGTCACCGACATCGAGCGATATCCGGCGTGGGCGGCCGACATCAAGCAGGTCGCGGTGGAGGCGCGTGACGCCGAGGGCCGACCGACCGTCGCCACCTTCCGCGCGGCCGCCTTCGGCCGCAGCACCAGCTACACCCTCGAGTACGACTACGCCGACGCCCCCCACGCCCTGGCCTGGCGGCTGACCCGTGGCGACATCACGACCAAACTGGACGGGCGCTACGTCTTCGACCCCGCCGGCGGCGGTGGCACCGACATCACCTACCACCTGGAGGTGGAGCTGCGGGTACCCATCCCCGGCTTCGTGAAGATGCGGGCGGCCAGTCGGATCATGTCCACCGCCCTGCGCGAGCTCAAGGCCCGGGCCGAGTCGCTCGTGTGAGCGGGGGCGACCTCACCTACGGGGTCGACATCGGGGGCACGAAAGTGCTGGGCGTGGCCATGACCCCGGCCGGTGGGGTCGTGGCCGAGGCCCGGCTGCCCACCCCCCACGTCGCCATCGATCCCGACGAGCCGCGGCGCGGCATGGTTGGTGCCGAGGTCGCCGACGCCGTGGTCGAGGTCGTGCGGACCCTCGAGCGGGCATGGCCCGGTACCCCGCCCCCGGCTGGCCCGGCTGGCCCGGCTG
>JBOGGF010000219.1:0-11505 GCA_050743965.1 Acidimicrobiales bacterium | reverse complement strand
GTCGCGAGCGGGATCGGTTCACCGAGTGGATGGAGGCGCACGTGCTGGACGCGGTGACCCGGTGAGGGCCGTCGACGGCTCGGGGGCTCCGGGGGCTCCGGGGGCTCCGGGGGCTCCGGGGGCTCCGGGGAGCACGGTGGCCTTCACCACCGACGAGATGATGGCCGTGGCCGCCGCCCGGGAGCTGCGCGACGGGCAGGTCTGCTTCGTCGGGATCGGCCTGCCGAGCACGGCCGCCAATCTGGCCCGGGCCACCCGCGCCCCGGGCCTCGTCCTCGTCTACGAGTCCGGGACCATCGGCGCCAAGCCGCACTGGCTCCCCCTCTCGATCGGCGACGGGGACCTGGCCGACACCGCCGACACGGTGGTCCCGGTGCCCGAGATCTTCAACTACTGGCTCCAGGGCGGCCGCATCGACGTCGGGATGCTGGGCGCGGCCCAGATCGACCGGTTCGCCAACCTCAACACCACCGTGATCGGGCCCTATCGGGACCCCGAGGTCCGGCTCCCCGGTGCCGGTGGGGCGCCGGAGATCGGCGGGTCCTGCGGGAAGGTCATCGTCGTGCTCCGCCAGAGCCTCCGCACCTTCGTCGACAAGGTCGACTTCATCTCGACCTTCGGCCACGGGACCGGCGCCGGCGACCGAGACCGCCTGGGCCTCCGGGGACGGGGGCCCACCATGGTCGTGACCGACCTCGGCGTCTTGCGACCCGACCCGGCGACCTGCGAGCTCACCCTGACCGAGCTGCACCCGGGAGTGGACCTCGACGACGCGCAGGCAAGGACCGGATGGTCCCTCGCCGTCGCGTCCAACCTCCGGACCACCGCGCCCCCGACCGACGACGAGCTCGCCGTGCTCCGTCGGCTGGCGGCGACCAAGGGCGACCGCACCGGCTGAGCGCGCACCTCCGGCCGTTCCCTACAGTTCGAGGTGTCGAGATATCCGGGATGTCGAGACGACGAGCGAACGGGTCCCCGCGGACCGGGAAGGGGAAGGCGCCATGACGACGGCGGCACCGGCGGATGACACCGCGCCGGATGGGACACCGGAAGCGGCGCTACCGGCCACGGCCACGGCCGCGGGTGGCACGTCGCCGCTCGCCCAGTACGACATGCGCCGGCTCGACCCGCCCTACGACGTCCCGGGTTACCGGTCGACGGCGCTGCGGGCCCCGAGCCGGCCCCTCCTGGTGCTCCCACCATCGGTGGCCGACGTGACGGGGCCCGTCTTCGGCGAGCGCACGGTCGGGCCCCACGACCACGACCTCACCTACCGCCATCCCGACGAGCCCATGGGCCAGCGGATCGTGGTCGAGGGCTACCTCCTCGACACCGCCGGGCGCCCGATCGTCGGCCAGCTGCTCGAGGTGTGGCAGGCCAATGCCGCCGGCCGGTACCTGCACGACGTGGACGACCACCCGGCACCACTCGACCCCCACTTCAGCGGGTACGGCCGGTGCACGACCGACGGGACGGGGCGCTACCGCCTCGTGACCGTCCGGCCGGGGGCGTACCCATGGGGCAACCACCCCAACGCCTGGCGGCCGGCCCACATCCACTTCTCCGTGTTCGGCCGGGCGTTCACCCACCGGCTGGTGACCCAGATGTACTTCCCCGACGACCCGCTCTTCGCTTACGACCCGATCTTCAACGCCGTCGGCTCGCCCGAGGCGAGAGCGGCCATGGTGGCAGCGTTCGACCTGTCGATCACCGAGCCCCAGCGATCCCTCGGCTTCCGCTACGACATCGTCGTCGGCGGCCCGGGCACGGCCGGCGCCGAGGCCCGGGAAGGTGCGGGGCGATGACGGGCCTCGAGGGCACCCCTGCCCGTCCCGGCCACCGGCTCCCCCGGGCGGCCCTGGAGCCGACCCCGTCGCAGACCATCGGGCCGTACCTCTCCATCGGGGTGCAGCCGATGGAGCGGCCCATGGTGGCGCCCCACGGCACGCCCGGCGCCCGCGCCCTGCGCGGCCAGGTGTTCGACGGGGCCGACAACCCGGTCCCCGACGCCGTCGTCGAGCTGTGGCAGGCCGACCCCGACGGCCGGTTGGCCAGCGGGGAGGGGTCCAGCTCGTGGTTCGGACGGTGCTGCACCGATGGCGGCGGCCGGTTCGGCTTCACCACCGTGAAGCCCGGCCAGGTGGCCCTCCTGTCCGGTGAGGCCCAGGCGCCGCACCTCGAGTTGCTGGTCTTCGCCCGGGGACTGCTGCGACCGCTGCGGACGAGGATGTACTTCCCCGATGAGGCGGCGGCCAATGAGCGCGACCCGGTCCTCGGCGGGATCCCGGACCCGGCGCTTCGCCGCACCCTCGTGGCGATGGACGAGGACGGCGACCTGCGCTTCGACGTGCACCTGCGGGGCCGGACAGAGACGGTGTTCTTTGCCATCTGACGCCGTCCCGGGCGACCGGGAGGCGACGGTCCCGGGCAGCCAGGACCTGTTCGCACCGATCTTCACCAGCGACGCCGTCGCCGCGGCGACCGACGGCGGCGCGTGGGCGGCCGCCATCCTCACGTTCGAACGGGAGCTGGCCCGGGCCGAGGCCGAGGAGGGTGTCGTCCCGCCGGCGGCGGCCGACGCCATCGCCGCGGCGTCCGGCGACCTCCGGCTGGCGCCCGGTGCACTCGCCGACGGGGCGCGGGTGGCCGCCAACCCGGTCGTCCCGCTGGTGCGGGCGCTCACCGCCGCGGTCGACGCCGGGGGCGGGACGGGGCACGGCGCCTGGGTCCACTTCGGCGCCACGAGCCAGGATGCTCTCGACACCGCCGCCATGCTGGTGGCGAAGGGGGCCTGCCGCCTCTTGCTCGCCGACGCCGGCGCGGCGGCCGACGCCGGTGCTGCGCTGGCCCGCGCCCACCGGCGCACCGTGATGGCCGGCCGGACCCTGCTCCAGCAGGCCCTCCCGATCACCTTCGGGCTGAAGGCAGCCGGCTGGACCGTGGGCCTGCTCGAGGCGGCGGCGGCACTCGACCGGGTGGTGGACGAGCGGCTGGCCGTCCAGCTCGGCGGCGCGGCCGGCACCCTCGCTTCGCTCGGCGACCGCGGCCCGGCCGTGTCGTCCCGCCTGGCCGGGCGGCTCGGGCTCGCCGCTGCCACCCTGCCGTGGCACACCGAGCGGGGGCGGGTCGGCGAGCTGGCGGCTGCGCTCGCCGTGCTCGCCAACGCCGGAGCCAAGGTGGCCCTGGACGTGGTGCTGCTCGCCCAGTCGGAGGTCGGCGAGGTGGCCGAAGGCGGTGGGGCGGGCCACGGCGTCTCGTCGACGCTGCCCCACAAGTCGAATCCGGCCACGTCGGTGGCGGTGCTCGGCGCCGCCCGCCGGGCGCACGGTGCCGCCACCGTCCTGCTGGCCTCGGGCGTCCAGGACCACGAACGAGCCGGCACCGGGGCGTGGCACGCCGAGTGGCAGTCGCTGACCGACCTCCTCCGGGCCGCCGGCGGGTGCGTGGCCGGCACCCGCGCCGTGCTCGAGCGCCTCCACGTCGACGGTGACCGCATGGCGGCCAACCTCGAGCGGAGCCACGGGGTGCTCGTGGCCGAGCGGGTCGCCCTCGACCTTGCCCCGGACCTCGGCCGCACGCGGGCCGCCGAGGTCGTGCGGGCGGCGAGCCGGCGAGCCCTCGCCGGGGGATGCTCGCTGCGCCTGGCGCTGGCGGACGACGACGAGGTCACCGGCCGCCGCAGCCCCGAGGCGCTCGACGAGCTGTGCCGCCCCGACGGGTACTTGGGAGCGGCCGACGTGCTGGTCGAGCGCGCCCTGGCCCTCCACGACGACCGGCGCGGCGGCGCCGGGTGCCCCGGGGCTCGGGGACCGCGAGGCGAGGGAAGAGAAGAGGGAGAGGTGAGCCGATGACCGAGGGAACCGTGCGCGCCGGCGGTGCCGAGCTGCGCTACCGCTTCGACGGCCCGTCGCAGGGCCCGGTGCTGGTGCTGGCCAATTCGCTGGGCACGACCCTGTCGCTGTGGGACCGCCAGGTGCCCGCCCTATCGGCCTACTGCCGGGTGCTCCGCTACGACCAGCGCGGCCACGGCGGATCGTCGGCACCGGCCGGGCCGTACGCGATCGAGGACCTGGGGCGGGACCTCGTCGGGCTCCTCGACGGGCTGGGCATCGAGCGGGCGGCGGTGTGCGGCATCTCGCTCGGTGGCATGGCGGCGATGTGGGCGGCGGCCCACCATCCCCAGCGGGTGACCTCCCTCGTCCTCGCCTGCACTTCGCCCTTCCTCGGACCGGCCGAGGCGTGGCACGAGCGGGCGGCCGCCGTGCGGGCCGAGGGCACCCTGTCGCTGGCGCCCTCCCTCCACGAGCGCTGGTTCCCTCCCGAGGTCCGCACCGCCCAGCCGGCGCTGCTGGACGAGGTGACGGCCATGCTCGCCGCCTGCGACGACGAGGGGTACGCCGGGTGCTGCGAAGCGATCGCCGGCATGGACCTCCGCCCGGACCTCGCCGCCGTCCGCGCCCCCGCCCTCGTGGTGGGGGGGGGCGCCGACCCGGTGACGCCGCCGGCCACGCTGCTGGCGCTGGCCGAGGCGCTCGACGCGCCGCTGCGGGTCCTTGCCGGCGCGTCGCACCTGGCCAACCTGGCGCAGCCCCGGGCGTTCGCCGACGCCGTCGTCGACCACGTCACGGGCGGCCCGCTCGCCCGGGGGATGGCGGCACGCCGGGCGGTGCTCGGCGACGCCCACGTCGACCGGGCTGTCCGGCGTCCCGGTGTGGTGTGGCCCGCCTTCGGTGACCTCATCAGCCGGTACGCGTGGGGCGAGGTGTGGTCACGACCGGGTCTCGACCGGCGGACCCGCAGCGCCGCCACCGTCGCCGTCCTCGTCGCCCTCGGGCGCCACGAAGAGCTCGGCTTCCACGTGCCGGCCGCCCTGCGCAATGGCCTGACGCCCGAGGAGGTGGGCGAGATCGTGCTGCAGTGCGCCGTCTACGCCGGCGTCCCCGCCGCCAACGCCGCCCTGCCGGTCGTCGAGGACGCGCTGGCGTCGGCCGCCACCCTGTCGCCGGACGGCGACGGTCCGGGGACCACTCCCCCGCCATAGCTATGGTGAGCCGAGATGTCCGATCCCGATGACCTCCCACCGGTGATGCCCGGCGACGTCGCCGGCGCCGGCGCCGAGCACGACCCAGCCGGTCGGGTCGCGGCGCCCGGGGGGACCGGCGCGAACGGAGCCGAGCCCAGCCCACCGGATGGGACCCGGGTCACGCGGCGCGCCGACTTCGTCCAGTCGCTCGAGCGAGGGCTGGCTGTCATCCGTGCGTTCGGTCCCGAGCGGTCCCGCCTCACGCTGACCGAGGTGGCGCACGCCACCGGCCTGACGCGGGCGGCGGCCCGCCGTTTCCTGCTGACCTTGACCGAGCTCGGCTACGTCCGCAGCGACGGCCGGGAGTTCTCCTTGCGACCACGAGTCCTCGAGCTCGGCTACGCCTACCTCAGCGGCATGAGCCTGCCCGAGGTGGCCCAGCCGCACATGGAGGAGCTCGTGGCCCGGGTGCGCGAGTCGTCGTCGATCTCGGTGCTCGACGGCAACGACGTCGTCTACGTGGTCCGGGTACCCACCTCACGGATCATGACGGTGGCCATCTCGATCGGCACGCGGTTCCCCGCCTACTGCACGTCCATGGGTCGGGTGCTGGTGGCGGAGAAGCCCGGCGCCGAGCTCGACCGCTACCTCGGCGAGGTGGAGCTGGTCCCGCGCACCCGGCGGACCGTGACCGACCCCGCCGCGCTCCGCTGCATCCTCGGCGAGGTGCGCCACCAGGGCTACGCCCTCGTCGAGCAGGAGCTCGAAGACGGGCTCAACTCGATCGCCGTGCCGATCCGGGACGGCGGCAAGTCGGTCGTCGCGGCGATGAACGTCTCGGCCAACGCACTCCGGGTCGACCGGGCGAGGTTGGTGGGCGACGTCCTGCCAGCCCTCCGGGAGACGGCCGGCCAGATCGAGGAGGGGTTGCGGGCTGCCGGGCGCAGCGCGACCACCGGCGGCGCCAGGAACCTCCGAGGTGGGTAGCAGGGCCTCCTCGGGTACAAGACCTGCGTGAGCACCGAGGGGACACGGCCGCCGGCGGCGCCGTGCCGCCGATCTGAGCCTGCTGGGACCGGGAGAGCATCTCTTCGCCCGCTACCGGGACGACGGGGAGCACCGGCGCATCGCCGGCGCGTTCGTGCGCAGTGGGCTCGCCGGCGGTGACCGGGTCGTGTACGTGGCGCGCGGCTGGCGGCCCCCGGCCGCCCGGGAGCTGCTGGAGGCCGAGGGGGATCGATACCGGACCCTCCGAGGACAGCGGCCAGCTGGTGGTGCGCGACTTCGCCGAGGTGTACCGCACCGCTCGGCCCGATGATCCTTGACGCCCCCGTCGCCGTGGCGTCACCACTCTCCACCCACCGATCGCTCATCTACGAGGGCCCTGAGGAATTCGACCGGACGCTGACGTCCTTCGTCCGCGAGGGTCTGGGACGAACGGAGCGGATCATGGTCATGGTCGTCCCCGAGAAGGCCGACCGGCTCCGTGCCGCCCTGGACGCAGACGCCGACGCCGTCGAGCTCGCCGACGCCAACATCGTCTACGGCGGCTTCCCGGTGTCGATCCTGTGCCCCTACGACGCCGCCGTGCTCCCGCCCCACGCCCTTGACGGCTGCCAGTCGTCCCACCCAGAGCTGCTCGACCGGACGGAGGTGTGCACCGGCGACCGCTTCGAGGACCCCCGGCGCTACCTCGCCGCCGGCGCGCCGATCGCCGACGCCCGGCCTCGGCACCGACCTTCGAGTACGACCGGCCCGAGGACCTCTCCGCCACCGCGGCTTCGTGCAGGCGCACGCCACCGCGGCCTGCCTCCTCCCAACCGCCGTCTCCAAGCTCGTCATCGGCGCCGAGGAGGTGCTGACGAACGCGCTGCTCCACGGCGGTCCGCCGCGGCAGCTGTCCGTCTACACCGAAGGACCGGCGCTGGTCTGCCACGTCAGCGACGGCGGCCTAGATTTTGCTGACCTGCTGGGGGCCTATCTGCCGCCGGACCAGCGAGAGGCCGCTGGCGAGGGCGGACGGGGGCTGTGGATCGCCCACCAGCTGTCCGATGCCCTGGAGCTGGGTACCAGCGCGACGGGCACCCACCTCCGCCTCCTCCGGGGCTCGACGAGCGGCTCACGGGCTCGGCGGCGTAGCTCCCTCCCCGCTCTCCAGCGGCGGCGCCGGACCACTCCGGTCAGGCGAACCGGACCACCCGGATCTCGGGCAGGCGCTCGGTGACCCGCTCGAACGTCGACCCGCCGTCACCGGATCGGTACACGTCGCCCTCGGACGTCCCGAGGGCCACCTGTCCCCCGCGCGCGGCGAGGCTCCCGCTGTCGAGGTTGAAGGGGAAGGACGCCGGCAGCCCGTCACCGCAGGGAGTGAGGGGCGAGCCGAGCCCGCCCCGGTAGAGCCTGCCGTCGGTCGTGCGCGGCCCCGTCGACGCGGTGAGGAACGCCGTGTCGCCGTCGAGGGCCACGGCGCGGGCGTAAGGCCCATGGAGGCCCTCCGCCGTCCACTGCCAGGTGGCGCCGTCGTCGTCGCTCCACCCGAGGCCGCCCGCTGCCGCCGCCGCCACGCGACCGTCGGCGCCGGCCACGATCTCGTGGACGTCGGCGTCGGCCGGGACGACGTTGTCCCACGTGGCACCGCCGTCGGTCGAACGCCACACGCCGCCGACGTGGACCGCGGCGAGCCAGGAGCCGGTGGCGGTCACCGCGAGGGACCGCAGGTCGGGGGCCGACCTCCCAGGGTTGTGCCACCCGTCGCGACCGTCCACCCGGTCGAACGCCCGCACCGGCGCCACCTCGCCGCGAGCCGGATCGAGCGTCGCCAGGTGGGCGCCCGCCGCGCCGACCAGGAGACAGTCCCGCCCGGCGGCCATGCTCTGCCCACCGGCCCCCGAGAGCCGGGCCACCGGCGCCAGGTCGAACGCCGCCACCCGCGCCACGCGTTCGCCGTCCAATAGGACGAAGGCGACTCCGGCGGCCGGGTCGGTGGTCGGGGTGGCACGATCTCCGGTGCCGACGGCGACGGCGATGGCGTCGACGACGACGTCCTCGGCGATCGTGTACTGGCGGTCGAGGTCTTCGAGGTGCTCGGTCGTGCCGACGAGGAGCATGGTTGGCTTCTATACCCGATTGGCGGCCACCTGCCTCCGGTGGCCGCGTAGGCTGGCCACCGGGAGGTGTGACGAGCCGACATGCTGCGGCCAGCCCGTGTTGCGTCATGGTGCGTCGTCGCCGCGGTCATCTTGCCGGCGGCAGGGGCCGCGGTCGTCGGGTCGTCCGGGGGAGTCGTCGCCAACCGGGCCCGGACGGCCATGGCGGCACAGGTGGGGACCGCCGCCCAGGTGCCGAGTGCCCGGCGGGACGCCTCCTCCACGCGCGACGCTCCCCCTGCGCTCGCGAGGGGGGTGGCGACGACGGGCCCGCACGGGGCATCGTCCGCGGTGCGCTCACAGCCGCCGCCGCCGGTGCCGCCCTGCCCGACACCACCGCCCGCCACTCCCGGCTTCACCACCGGGACCTTCTGCGGTCCGGCGCCCGCGGCCGGGGACGGCGACGGCCCGGCGGGCGAGTGCACCGGCGCAGAGACCGTCGCGCCGTGCGGGTCCGGTGCCGTGTCCGGTCGGTACTACGACGAGACGCTCCCCGGCGGGTGCACAGGCCTGGTCCTGTTCGACGGGCGGAAGTGGGTGTCCGAGCTGCCGCCTCCAGTTCCCGAGCCGCCCCTCGACGTGTGGATCGCCCTGGCGACCAAGGGACAGCTCGCCAGCTGGATCGCACCGACGGGCGCGGTCGGGCTCCGACCCGACGTCGGACAGCCTCTTCCCGCGTGCTCGACCTCCCCGCCCCCGGGGCCTAGGCCGATCCACCCGAACCCTTGACCCCACGGTGAACCAACACGGCACCGATGTCGACCTGACGCGCCGCCTGTACGCCGCCTACCGCGACCCGGGCCGGGCCGTCCTGGAGGGGTTCCACCCGACCCGCCACGCCATCCGCTTCGGCGCGCGACTGGAGGTGGCCGTCACCTACGACCCCGGCCGCCTGTGGGCGCTCGCCGATCGGTTGGCGCCCGACGCCGTGCCCGAGATCGAGCGGGTGCTCTGCGTGGTCGATCGGGAGCGCTTCGGCCACCTGTCGCAGCGGAGCCTGTCGAGCCCGCTGCTCTCGGTCTGCGCCCGCCCCACCGACGGCGTCCCGGCGGCGCTTGCCGACCGGACGAGGCCAGTCGTCCACCTCGAGCGTCCACGGGACCCCGGCAACGTCGGGGCGGTCATCCGGGTCGCCGCCGCTGCTGGCGCCGGCGCGGTGCTGGTGTCGGGGCAGGTCGATCCGTGGTCGCCCGTCGTCCTCCGCAGCGCCACCGGGCTGCAGTTCGCCGTGCCCGTCGGCACGGCCACGCTCCCGCTGGTGACCGACCGACCGATCGTCGCCGTCGCCGTCGGCGGGGAGCCGGTCGAGACGGCCGACCTGCCCCCCGATGCGGTCCTCGTCGTCGGCGGCGAGCGCTACGGCCTGTCGGACCGGGTCCGCGCCCTCGCCCACCGCTCCGTCGGGATCCCGATGTGGCCGGGGGTGTCCAGCCTCAACCTGGCGACGTCCGTCGCCGCAGTGCTGTTCTCGTGGCGATCCGCGGCCCTGGCCCGCACCGGCGCCTACCCGTGGTGAGCGTCGGCGGCCCGGCTACCCCCCAGTGGCACCCGCCGGTCATCCCGGTGCCGGGTCCCCGCGGCCGGGCACGGCGACGGCGACCAGGGCGACGTCGTCGCGCGGGCGCTCCGACTGGAACGCCATCACGTCGTCGAGGAGCCCGTCGGCGAGCGACGCGGCAGAGCCGCCATGCTCTCGCAGGGACGCCGTGAGCCGGACCTCGCCGAAGAAGGTCCCGTCCGGGCGCCGTCCCTCGGTCACTCCGTCGGTGTAGAGCACGACGGCGTCCTCCGGACCAAGCTCGACCGCCGTGTCGGTGAAGCTCGCCCGTTCGAAGACGCCCACGAGCGGCCCGGGCCGGCCGACCGCGACCGGGACCCCGGAGCGGACCAGGTAGGGAAGGGGATGGCCGCCGCAGGAGAGCGTCGCTTTCCAGGACGTCCGGCGGCGACGGACGCGCAGCACGGCGACGGTGCAGTAGCGATCGCCGCTCTGGTAGAGCAGCACCTCGTTGAGCGCGGCCAGGGCGCCCGAGGGCTGTGGCTGGCGAACGGCCGCCGCCCGGAGGGTGTTGCGGGCCAAGGCGGTGACCACGGCAGCCTCGATCCCCTTGCCGCAGACATCGCCGATGACCACGCACCAGTCGTCCGGCCCGACCTCGAAGACGTCGTAGAAGTCCCCGCCGATCTCGTCGCCCTCGCCGGCCGGGCGGTACCCGGCGGCCAGCTCGAGGCCAGGAATGCTCGGATTGGAGGGCGGGAGGAAGGTCTGCTGGAGCGCGTGGGCTAGCGCTCTCGCCCGGGACTCGGACTCCTCGGCGCGCTGCTTGGCCAGGAGGAGCTCACGCTCGTAGGCGCGCCGCTGGGTGGCGTCGAAGACCGCCGTCCGGACCACCGTCGGCGACCCGGCGCCGTCCCGTTCCAAGACGGCGTTGACCAGCACCGGCAGGCGACTCCCGTCGGCTCGCACCAGTTCGAGGGCGATCTCCCGAGCGAGCCCCTGCATCTGGAGCATGGGGGCATAGTGCGTCTCGTGGTAGATCCGGCCGCCGACCGTCAGCAGGTCGACGAACCGGCGCCGGCCCACGAGGTCGGCTCGCCGGTACCCGGTCAGGGTGAGGAAGGTCCGATTGACCTCGGTGATGAGTCCGGCGGCCGTGGTGGTCAGGTAGCCGCAGGGCGCCCGGTCGAAGCGCTGCTCGGGGTCGCCGGCGGCCAGGGCTTCGAGGAAGGTCTCGAGGGCTTCCTCCCGGTCCACCGGGTCCGACGTCCGCACCGGATCAGCCGCGGACGAAGTCGGCGATGGCGGCCGTCGTGGCATCCGGGGCACTCAGGTTGGGGCAGTGGCCGGTCGCGTCGAGGAGCACGAGCCGGCTGCCGGCGATGGCGCCGGTGACGTGCTCCCCCACGGCCACCGGGGCGATCACGTCGTCGCGGCACTGGAGCACGAGCGTCGGGGTCCTCACCTTCCCCAGGTCGGCTCGGTTGTCGGAGAGGAACGTCACCCGGGCAAACTGCCGGGCGATCTGCGGATCGGTCCGGCAGAAGCTCTCGGTCAGCTCGGCACCGAGCTCAGGACGCTCCGCGTTGCCCATGATGAGCGGGGCCATGGCGCTGGACCAACCCAGGTAATTGCTCTCGAGGGAGTCGAGCAGCTCGGTGATGTCCGCCTCGGTGAACCCGCCCACGTACCCCACGTCGTCGAGGTACCGCGGCGACGGCCCGACCAGTACCAACTTGTCGAACCGCGACGGCTCCGCCACGGCCGCCAGGACCCCCATCATCGCCGACACCGAGTGGCCGACGAAGACCACGTCGTCGAGCTCGAGCTCGCGGCAG
>JBOGGF010000218.1:0-2038 GCA_050743965.1 Acidimicrobiales bacterium | reverse complement strand
CATCCCTTCTACGTCCTCGACGATGTAAGCGAGGTCGACGTGGGTTCAACCGCTCGACACCCTGAAGACGCACCTCCCAGGCTGGCGCTTGGTCACCGACTCAAGGGTGAGGGGCTCTTTCGGATCGAACACCGCCACCAGCGTATGAGCCGGGCCAGGGTGGCCCAGATCGCGGAATAGGGCTGACCGCGTCGTCTTAATGGATGTCGCTTCCCTCGTGGCCTCTGAGCGTTATGCGCTGGCCTCATCCACACCAGTGAGGGGACACATAGACGGCTCTACTGACCCTCGTGTGAATCATGCGGCGGCCAGTTGAGGTGTGTGTTCGTGGGGCAGTTTGAGGTCTATGGGGCCGCAGGCGAGCATGACCAGGGCGAGGGCGGCTTCGGCGGAGTGGAACCCGTAGCCGCGGCGGATGATGAGCCGGACTTTGGTGTTGAGGCCCTCGACTCGCCCGTTGCTGATGCCCGCCTCGATGGCGTTGACGACGAGACCCCGCCGCTCGCGCATGGTCTTGGCTGCCTTGACGAACGGCTCGAGCCGGGAGCGGGAGGCCCGGGTGATCCACCGGGCGAGCAGTTCGATGGCCTGGTCGGGGTCGAGGTCGCCGGCGAAGACCGCCCGGAACTGTTCTTTCATCTCATACGCCCGCCAGATCCCGCCCCGGCTGCGGCGGATCTTGGCCAGCTGGGCGGCCTGGGTGGCGGTGAGGTCCTCGGGGTTCTTCAACAGCGCCCAGCGGGCTCCTTTGAAGTCCCGGGCGTAACGGTCGTCGGGAAGGCGGCGCAGCTGCTGCCACAGGTCCCGGCGAACCTCATCCAATGCGTCGCCGACCAACTTGACGAGGTGGAACGGATCCGCACAGACGACCGCTTGGGGAGCGTGGCCTTCGGCGGTCACCGACTTGAGATAGGCCGGGCCGAGATCCATCGACACCGCCTGGATCTGGGCGGACCGAGCCGGGCCGAGCTCGTCGAAGAATCGGTCCAGGGTGGCCGAATCCTTGCCGGGCGAACCCCACACGACCCGAGCCCGGTCGTGGTCGACCACCAGCGTCAGATACTTATGATGCTTGCGCCAGGAGATCTCGTCCACCCCGATACGGAACAGTCCGTCGAGGCGGCCCGGATCCAGCTCGGTGGCCACCACACGCTCACACGCCCGGCCGACCGTCCGCCAGCTCACCCGGCACAACCGAGCCACCGACGTCTTGTCCATCCTGGTCGCCAACCAGGCCAGCAGATCATCGAAGTCCCGGCTCAGATGGGCTCCCGGAAGGGCGAAGGGCACCCCCTCGACCACCACCCCATGGGTGGGGCAGCGCAGCCGCCGCAGCCGGGCGGCAATCTCCACCCGCCAAGTGCCCAGGTCCAGGTGCCGCCAGCGCGACATCCCCGGCCGCACATCATGGCAGGCAGATGTCGTGAACCCGCAGTGAGGACACACCAGCCGCCGACGCCGGAGGACCACCGTCACCATCACCGCCCCGGCCAGCCACTCCACCGCGGTGACATTCACACCACGGAGTCGCAAAAGACGCTTGAATGCTGTACTGGCGCGCACGGGCTGGTGACCTCCAAAGTCGCAGGCGTTAGGAACCCGCTACTTTGCTCACCTCCCGTGCGCGCCACGCGGATACCCCGACCGGCCGATCACCCAACAACCACAAGCCAGATCCCGCTCAGACCCTCACATCAGGGTCAGGAGAGCCGTGAATATGCCGAGCGGTTCGTTCCCTACGACGAGACCATCTCACCGGCCGAGGCAGAAGAATCTGCACTGCCCTACGCCATGGTGGCCCCGGATGTCCCGGGGCAGCTCAATGTGGGTCATCCCCAGGCCTGCGAGGCGTTGTCCCGCCACGCTCGAGAAGCGGGTGCCAGGCTCATCAGCGGCGTGAAGGAGGTAAAGCTCAGTCACGGTCCGAACCCGACAGTCGCCTGGACCAACGGCAAGGGCCACCAAGAGGCGGTATGCCGTCTGGTGGTCGGAGCTGACGGACGCAGCTCCGGAGTACGGCGCCAGGTGGGAATCGAAG
>JBOGGF010000217.1:0-3114 GCA_050743965.1 Acidimicrobiales bacterium | reverse complement strand
AACCAGAACACGCCGCGCAGGTCGAAGGGCCGGAGCCGCTCCTCGTGGCGCCATCGGGCCGTCATCCGGTAGGCGACCACGACGGTCTCGTCCGACGCGACCATCCGCTCGATGGCGTAGTGCAGGTCGACCATCTCCTGGAAGAAGCCCTCCAGACGCCGCCGGTAGGAGTCCCGCCCCCGGAAGCTGGTGCCGCGCACGGCGGTGTGCTCGTTGAAGAAGTCCTCGGTGACGAGGGCGCAGACCCCGTCGGGTTCGTGGGCGCTCAGGGCGGCGAGGTAGGCCGAGACGACGTCGACCGGGTCCCGGAAGGCGGGCGTGGGGGCGTCGCCGGCCGTCACGGCATCATCCTCCCCCCGACGGTCAGCCAGCGGACGATCGGCCCGACGGTCGGCCAGCGGACGATCGGCCAGCGGGAGAGGACGGCGCGCCCGAGCGACGCAAGCAACCTCGGAGCCAGGCGTGCCGGCACGCGGCTCACGGGCAGAGCAGGACCTTGCCGAAGGCGTCGCCCGAGGCCAGCCGGGCCTGCGCCGCCGCCGCCTCACGGAGCGGGAAGCGGCTGTCGACCACCGCCTCGTACCCGCCGGACCAGTAATGGGCCAGCATCTGGGCAAAGCCGCGGTAGCCCTGCGGACCGGACCCGAGGACCTGGATGCCCATCTGGTAGAGGCGCGGCAGCTCGAGCTCGACCACCGCCCCGGTGGTGGTGCCGCAGTGCACCAGCCGTCCGTCCATGCCCAGCATGGCCACCGACTGGGGGAAGAGCGCCGGGCCGACGTGGTTCAGGACGACGTCGGCGCCGCGGCCGTCGGTGAGTGCCCACACGGCGTCGACCAGGTGGGGATCGCCCTCGTTGCACACGTGGTCGGCGCCCAGCCTGCGGGCCCGTTCGAGCTTCTCGTCCGACCGTCCGGTGACCACCACCGTCGCCCCGGCCCGCTTTGCCACCTGGATGCCCACCACGCTGACCCCGCTGCCGGGGCCGTGGATCACCACGACCTCGCCGGGGCGCACCCGCGCCGTCTCGACCAGGGCCCGCCACGCGGTGGCCAGGGTGGTGGGGACGGTGGCGGCCTCGTCGAAGCTCACGCCGTCGGGAAGGCGGAAGGCGTGGGTGGCCGGCACCCGGCACAGCTCGGCATAGCCGCCGGGCCGGCTGCCGCCGATGACCTCGACATTGGGGCACCGGCGGTCGTCCCCGCGCCGGCACGCCGGGCAGCGCCCGCAGTGCACACCGGCCTTCGCCACGACCCGGTCGCCGACCGACACGGCGTCGACCTCCCTCCCGGCAGCGACGACCTCGCCGGCGACGTCCATGCCCGGGACGTGCGGCAGCCCGAAACCCGGCAGCAGCGCCGGGCCCTCGCGCTGGAGGAGGTCCAGCCGGTTGAGCGCGGCGGACCGGACGGCCACCACGACGTCACCGGGCCCCGGGTCGGGGTCGGGCATCGTCACCAGGTCGAGCACCTCGGGGCCGCCGTGCGCGGCATGCTGGACGGCCTTCACCAGCGACGCTCCGGGTGACCACCGGATCCCGATATGCGATACAGCATCCCGAGCTACGGTAGCGCAGCGATCGAGCGGGCGAGCGAAGTCTCGGGCGAAGTCGGGCGAGCGAAGTTGGGCGGGCGAATCGAACTCGAGCGAAGCGAGGTGCCAGGTTGGCCGAGGCAGCACAGTCGGGCCCACAGCCAGAGGATGCAGCGATCGACCTCCTGGTCGTCAACGGCCGGCTCGTCACCATGGACGCCGGCCGCCGGATCGTCGAGGGCGGCGCGGTGGCCGTCGACGGCGGCGAGATCCTGGCCGTCGACGGGACGCCGGCGCTGCGTCGCCGGTTCACCGCCCGCCGGGTGATCGACGCCGGCGGTGGGCTCGTCACCCCGGGCCTCGTGAACGCCCACCAGCACATGACGGGCGGACCGCTGGTGTGGAGCTGCATTCCCGACGATCTCGCCGCCGGGGCCTCCATCTTCGAGTGGGCCGTCCCCCTGCACGACAGCGAGCGGCCCGCCGACGAGGAGCTGTCGGCACGGCTGTCGGCTGCCCAGTGCCTGCGCAACGGGACGACCACGATCGTTGAGCCGGGCACCGTCGTCCATCCCGAGGCCGTGGCCGCCGGGCTGTCCGCCGCCGGCATCCGTGCGACCGTCGGGGTCTGGGCCTGGGACATCGACGACGGGCCGTTCGCCGCCCCCGCCGCCGAGGTCCTCGCCCGGATCGCGGCCGTGCTCGACCGCCACCCGCCGGGTGGGCGGGTCGAGGGGTGGGTCACCCTCATCGGGCACAGCCTGGCGAGCGACGAGCTGCTCGCCGGCGCCTCGCAGCTGGCCCGCGAACGCGGCGTCGGGATGACCATGCACCTGTCGCCCACGTCGTCGGACCCCGACGTCTACCTCGCCCGCCACGGGCGCCGCCCGGCGGTCCACCTCGAACGGCTCGGTGTCCTCGGCCGGCACCTCCTGCTCGGCCACGGCGTGTGGCTGGACGACGAGGAGGTGGACGCCGTCCTGCGGACCGGCACCGCCCTCGCCTACTGCCCGTGGGCGTACCTGCGCCTGGGACAGGGCGTGACGTCGCAGGGCCGCCACGCCGAGATCGTACGTCGGGGAGGCCGGGTGGCCCTGGGCTGCGACGCCGTCAACGCCGGGGACACGGTCGACGTGCTGCGCACGGCGGCGCTGGCCGCCGGCCTGGCGAAGGACCAGCGCATCGACGCCACCTGGTTCGGCGCCCACGAGGCCCTGGAGATGGCGACCATCGGTGGCGCCGAGGCGGTGGGCATGGCCGACCGCATCGGCTCGATCGAGACCGGCAAGCGTGCCGACCTGGTCGTGTTCGAGACCGCCAGCTTGCACTGGGCGTCGCCGGCCGACCCGGCGCTGGCGCTCGTGTGGTCGACCGACGGTCGCCACGTCCGCCATGTGGTGGTCGACGGGCAGGTGGTCGTGGACGACGGGCGGTGCACCACGCTCGACGAGGGCGAGCTCTTCGCCGAAGCGGCCGAGGCCTCCGCCGCGCTCATGGCGCGGGCCGGGTTGCGGGCCCCCGTGCGCTGGCCCGTCGTGCGGGCCGACTGAGGACCGACTGAGGACCGACTGAGGACCGGGG
>JBOGGF010000216.1:0-7871 GCA_050743965.1 Acidimicrobiales bacterium | reverse complement strand
GGTTGGGACGGAGCCTGGGCAGGTGACGCCCGTCCCCGACGAGGTGCGGGACCTGATCTCGGGCCGACCGGTGGTAGGCGAGATGGAGCAGGCCTTCGTGCTCCTCACCGCCTCGGCGGACGGGCCGATCGACGTCTGTCTCCTGTCGCGCGCCGAGCTGGTGACCACCGCGTCCGCGGTCCGGCTCGTGGTCAGGAGCCGCAAGGCGCGGACCAACCTCGGCGACACCGGCCGCGCGACCCTCGTCGCGGTGAGGGGTGACACCGCGCACTACCTGGCGCTCCAGCTGCTGCGCACGCTCGACGACGGGGGCGCGGTCGCGGCCGAGCTCGAAGTGGTGCGGCACCTCACCGACAGTCTCGGTGTCGAGCTCCGGCCGCTGCTCTTCAAGGTCGAGCCCCGCCTTGCCACAGATGAGCGATGGGATCGCACGGCGAGGCTGCTCGACCGCCTCCAAGCGCAGAGCGCCGGTTTGCCGTCGCCGCCACGATGATAGTCGAAGCCGGCCCGCTGCCCGTGGATCGCTTGGACCGAGTCGACCGCTTGGACCGAGTCGACCGCTTGGACCGGGTGGACCGGGTGGACCGGGTGGACCGGGTGGGTCGGCCGGGTCGGCCGGGTCGGACCAGGGGTCACCGGGTCGGCCCCTCGTCCATGTCGGCCAAGGCGAAGAGGTAGCGCCGGCTGTGGCGCAGGTACCGGTCGAGGTCGAACGCCCGGTCGAGCTCGTCGGTGCTCAGGTGGACCTCGGGGTCCTCGGCCAGCACCTGGCGAAGGTGCCGGCGCGACTCCCACGCCGTGCGGGCGTCGCGCTGGACGACGCGGTAGGCGTCGTCGCGCGAGAGCCCCGACTCCACCAGCCCCAGGAGGACCGACTGGCTGAAGACCAGCCCCAGAGACCCCTCCGTCAGGTTGGCCAGCGCCCGGTCGAGGTGGAGCACGAGCCCCGAGACGAGCCCGGTGGCCCGCCGCAGCACGTAGCAGGCGAGGAGGGACGCGTCGGGCAGCACGATCCGCTCCACCGACGAGTGCGAGATGTCCCGCTCGTGCCACAGGGCGACGTCCTCGAGACCGGCGCCGGCGTAGCCGCGCAGCACCCGGGCCAGCCCGGACAGCCGCTCCGACAGGATCGGGTTCCGCTTGTGGGGCATGGCCGAGGAACCCTTCTGCCCGGTGCCGAACGGCTCCTCCGCCTCCCCGACCTCGCTGCGGGCCAGGTGGCGCACCTCGGTGGCGACGAGCTCCACGGTCGCCCCCACCGAGGCACAGGCGTAGAGGTACTCGGCGTGGCGGTCCCGGGCGATCACCTGGGTGGCCGGCACGGGCTCGAGGCCGAGCGACTCGCACACGTAGGCCTCGACCGAGGGGTCGATGTTGGAGTAGGTCCCGACGGCGCCCGACAGCTTCCCGACGGCAAGCCGGGCGCGGGCGGCCCGGAGCCGCTGGCGGTCCCGGTCGGCCTGGAGCGCCCACAGGGCGAACTTGGCCCCGAACGTCGTCGGCTCGGCGTGCATGCCGTGGGTGCGCCCGGTGACGGGGGCGTCGATCAGCTCCTCGGCCCGAGCCCGGAGGGCCGCCACCAGCTCGTCGGAAGCCCCCAGCAGCAGGTCGGCCGCCTTCACCAAGGTGGCGCATTGGGCCGTGTCGACGACGTCGGAGGAGGTGAGCCCGAAGTGCACCCAGGAGCCCTCGGGCTGGCCGATCCGCCCCTGGACGACGTCGACGAAGGCGGCCACGTCGTGGTCCGTCACCTTCTCGCGCTCCTCGACCGCCTCGACGAAGGCGGCGTCCACCACCGGCGCCCGCTCGCGGCAGGCGGCGGCGGCTTCGGCGGGAACGACGCCCAGGCGGGCCTGGCCCTCGACCGCCAGCAGCTCGACCTCGAGCCACATGGCGAGGCGGGCCTCGTCGTCGAAGAGGGCGGCCACGTCGGGCGGGCTGTAGCGGCGGATCACGGGCGGGAGGCTATGTCGTGGCGGAGGTGCGCTCCGGGCCAGGTGATCCGGGCGGCCGCGGCGTACGCCCGGCGGCGCGCCTCCTCCAGCGTCGCCGCCACCGCCGTCACGTCGAGCACCCGTCCCCCGGCGGTGAGGAACGGTGCCCCCGGGCCACCGTCGCGCCGGGTGCCGGCGTGGAACACCGTCACCCCGTCGACCGGATCGGCCAGCTGCCCGTCGGGCCCCAGCCCGTCGACCTTGTCGCCGGTCCGCGGCGAGGCCGGATAGCCCTCGACGGCGAGCACCACGGTCACCGCGACCCGGTCCCGCGCCGCCAGCCCCGGCCGGGCGACGATCGGCCGCAGGTCGCCTGCCGCAGTGGCGACCAGCACCTCGACCGGGTCCTCGTCGAGCAGTCCCAGCACCACCTGGGCCTCGGGATCGCCGAACCGCACGTTGTACTCGAGGACCCTGGGACCGTCGGGGGTGAGCATGAGGCCGGCATAGAGGATGCCCCGGTAGTCGATCCCCCGGTGCCGCAGGGCGGCGACGAGCGGCTCCACCGCCGTGGCCACGATGGCATCGACCATCCCGGGGCCGACCGACGGCAGCGGGGCGAAGGCCCCCATCCCGCCCGTGTTGGGCCCGGTGTCGCCGTCGCCCACCCGCTTGTGGTCCCGGGCCGGCGCCAGCGGCGCCACCCGCGCCCCGTCGCACAGCACCTGGAGGGAGCACTCCGGCCCGGTGAGCCCCTCCTCTACGACGACCCGGCGCCCGGCGGCGCCGAAGGCCCCGGCCAGCTTGGCCGTCACGTCAGCCTCCGCCTCGGCCCGCGTCCGCGCCACCAGCACGCCCTTCCCGCCGGCCAGCCCGTCGGTCTTCACCACCCACGGTGGCCCCGGCAGCGAGCGCAGGAAGGCCACGGCCGCCTCGGCCGAGGTGAACACCCCGTGGCGCGCCGTCGGCACGCCCGCCGCCACGAGCATCTCCTTCATGAAGGCCTTGGACCCCTCGAGCTGCGCCCCGTCGGCACCGGGCCCGCAGACGAGGCGCCCCGACGCGCGCAGCCGATCGGCCAACCCGTCGACGAGCGGCGCCTCCGGACCGACCACGAACAGCGACGCGTCGATCTCCTCGGGCGGCGCCGCCGTGACGGTGACGCGTGAGCCCGCCATCCCCGGGCTCCCCGGCGTGACGACGACGTCGGCCGAGCCGGCGAGCGAGCGCGCCAAGGCGTGCTCGCGGCCCCCCGAGCCGACGACGCAGACCGGCCCGGTCACGCCGCGGCGAAAGAGACGAACTGCTCGCGCCCGGGGCCGACCCCCACGAGCCGCACCGGCACGCCGATCTGCTCGGACAGGAAGCCGACGTAGTCGCAGGCGGCGGCGGGCAGGTCGGCATGGTCGGTGGCGCCGGTGAGGTCGGCCCCCCATCCGGGCAGCTCCTCGTACACCGGCGTCACCTGGTGCAGCGTCGACTGGTGGTACGGCGGCAGCCGGAACCGCTCTCCGCCCGGTGCCTCGTAGGCCACGCAGACCTTCACCGTCTCGAACGTGTCGAGCACGTCGAGCTTGGTCAGCGCCACCTCGGTCAGCGAGTTCAGCCGGACCGCCTGGCGGGCCATGACGGCGTCGAACCACCCGCACCGCCGCCGGCGCCCGGTGACCGTGCCGAACTCGTGCCCCCGCTCCACCAGCCGCTCGCCGAGGTCGTCGGTCAGCTCGGTGGGGAAGGGCCCGGCGCCGACCCGGGTGACGTAGGCCTTGGCGATGCCGATCACCCGGTCGATGTCCCGGGGCCCGAGGCCGGTCCCCGTGCAGGCGCCGCCGGCCACCGGGTTGGACGAGGTGACGAAGGGATAGGTGCCGTGGTCGAGGTCGAGGAACGTCGCCTGCGCCCCCTCGAGGAGCACGTTGCGCCCGGCGCCCAGGGCGTCGTGGACCACCGACACGGTGTCGCCGATCAGCGGCTCGATCCGCGGGGCGAGCTCGCCGAGGTAGCGGTCGGCGATCTCCTCGGCCGACAGTGGCAGGCGGTTGTAAACCTTGGCCAGGACGGCGTTCTTCTCCTTCAGCACCACGTCGAGCTTCTGGCGGAAGATCTTGGGGTCGAGCAGGTCCTGTACCCGGAGGCCGACCCGGGCCGCCTTGTCGGCGTAGGCGGGGCCGATGCCGCGCTTGGTGGTCCCGAGGGAGTTCTTGCCCAGGAACCGCTCGGTCACCCGGTCGAGCTCCTGGTGGTACGGCATGATCAGGTGGGCGTTGCCGCTCACCACCAACCGGGAGGTGTCGACCCCCCGGGCCTCGAGGCCGTCCACCTCCTCGATCAGGGTGGCCGGCTCGACGACGACGCCGTTGCCGATCACCGGGGTGATGTGGGGAGAGAAGATCCCGCTCGGGCACAGCTGGAGGGCAAACGTCTCGCCGTCGATGACGATGGTATGGCCGGCGTTGTGGCCGCCCTGGTAGCGGACGACGACGTCCATCTCCGAGGCCAGCAGGTCGGTCAGCTTGCCCTTGCCCTCGTCGCCCCATTGGGTCCCGACGACCACGGTTGCCGGCACGCGTGCTCCTCCGTCAGCGGACCCCGCATGTTATCCCCCGGCGATGGCGCCCAGCACGACGAACGGCTCGGCCCCCTTGCTCACCGCCTCGGGAAGCACCGTGTCGGGCGGGTCGTGGGACAGGTCCTCACCGCAGGCGAAGAACCGCACGAACGGCCGACGGCGACCCGTCACCGGGTCCCGCACCGTCCCTGCCAGCGCCGGCCAACTGGCCTCGAGCGCGTCCAGTACCCGCCGCTGGGTCACATCGCCCGTGACCTCGATCGTCACCTCGCTCCCGCGGATGGCGGCGAGGACCCGGAGCGGGGAGGGCAGGACGATCCGGACCACGGTCCGGCTCATGCCAGCTGCTGCACCTCGACCGAGAGGACCGCGGGGAGGTGCTCGGCGATCGCCTGCCAGTGGTCCCCGCCGTCGGCCGAGGCGTACACCTGACCGCCGGTCGTGCCGAAGTAGACGCCGGCCGGGTCGCAGTCGTCGACGTCCATGGCGTCGCGCAGGATATCGACGTAGCAGTGGGCCTGGGGCAGCCCGTCGGTGAGCGCCTCCCACTCGCCGCCGCCGGTGCGGCTGCGGTAGACGCGCAGCTTCCCCTCGGGCGGGAAGTGGACGGCGTCGCTGGTGATCGGGACCACGTAGACGGTGTCGTCCTCGTGGGGGTGGACGACGACGGTGAAGCCGAAGTCGCTCGGGAGGTCCCCGCTCACCTCGGTCCACGACTCGCCGGCGTCGTCGCTGCGCATGACGTCCCAGTGCTTCTGCATGTAGAGGACGTCGGGACGGGACGGGTGCTGGGCGATGCGGTGCACGCAGTGGCCGACCTCGGCCGTGGGGTCCGGCATGAAGTTGGACGCCAGGCCCTTGTTGATCGGCTTCCAGCTCTTGCCCCCGTCGTCGGTGCGAAAGGCCCCGGCGGCCGAGATGGCGGCGAACATGCGGTCGCGGTCGGTGGGGTCGAGCAGCAGCGTGTGCAGGCACATGCCCCCGGCGCCCGGCTGCCACGACGGCCCGGTGCCGTGGCCCCGCAGGCCGGACAGCTCGGACCACGTCGCCCCGCCGTCGGTCGAGCGGAACAGGGCGGCGTCCTCCACCCCGGCGTACACGGTGTCGGGGTCGTCGAGCGAGGGCTCCAGGTGCCACACCCGGGCGAACTCCCACGGGTGCGGCGTGCCGTCGTACCACTGGTGGGTGCCCGGGGTCCCCTCGTAGGCGAAGGTGTTCCCCACCGTCCCCCAGGTGGCGCCACCGTCGTCGGAGCGGTGCACGACCTGGCCGAACCACGAGCTGGACTGGGAGGCGTAGACGCGGTCGGGGTCCACCGGCGAGCCCTTGGCGTGGTAGATCTCCCACCCCTCGAAGTAGGGCCCGTCGATGCGCCAGTCCCTGCGGGTGGCATCGGCGGTGCAGACGAACGCACCCTTCCGGGTGCCCACGAGGACCCGCACCGAGCTCATGGGCGCAAGGCTACGACCTGCGTGCTCGTTGCACAGCGGAAACGGCGCCCCCGGCTACCGCAGGACGACCTGGTCCTCCTCGGCGTCGACGGTCACCGTGTCGCCGTCGCCGTAGCGCCCGTCGAGCAGCGCCAGGGCCAGGCGGTCCTCGACCTCCTTCTGGATGACCCGCCGGAGCGGCCGGGCCCCGAAGTCGGGGTTGTAGCCCCTCCGGGCCAGGAGCTGCTCCGCCCCGGGCGCCACCACGAGCGACAGGCGGCGCTCGGCCAGCCGGCGGCGGAGCCGGCCCAGCTGGATGCCGACGATGACGGCGAGGTCCTCCTCGTCGAGGGGGCGGAACCGCACGATGTCGTCGATGCGGTTGACGAACTCCGGCTTGAAGTAGGCGGCCGGGTCCCCCGGGAGGTTGGACGTCATGATGAGCACGGCGTTGGTGAAGTCGACCGTGCGGCCGTGGCCGTCGGTCAGCCGGCCGTCCTCGAGCACCTGGAGCAGGATGTTGAAGACGTCGGCGTGGGCCTTCTCGATCTCGTCGAGGAGCACGACGGCGTAGGGCCGGCGGCGGACGGCCTCGGTCAGCTGGCCGCCCTCCTCGTAACCGATGTAGCCCGGGGGCGCGCCGACCAGGCGGGAGGCGGTGTGCTTCTCCATGTACTCGCTCATGTCGATGCGCACCATCGCCCGCTCGTCGTCGAAGAGGAATTCGGCCAGCGCCCGGGCCAGCTCGGTCTTCCCCACCCCGGTCGGCCCGAGGAAGAGGAAGGAGCCGATGGGCCGGTCGGGATCCGAGAGGCCGGCCCGGCTGCGGCGGATGGCGTTGGCCACCGCGGTGACGGCCTCGTCCTGGCCGACGACGCGGCCGTGGAGGGTGTCCTCCAGCCGAACCAGCTTCTCCACCTCGCCCTGGAGCAGGCGGGTCACCGGCACGCCGGTCCACCGGCTGACCACCTCGGCGACGTCCTCGGCGTCGACCTCCTCCTTCAGGAAACGCTGGGACTCCTGGAGCTTGGCCAGGTCGTCGGTGGCACCGTCGATGCGGCCCTCGAGCGCCGGGAGCTCGCCGTAGCGGATGGCCGACGCCCCGGCGAGGTCGCCCTCGCGCTCCAACCGCTCGGCCGCCGCCCGCCGCTCCTCCTGCTCGCCCTTCAAGGACCGGATGGCGGCGATGGCCTTCTTCTCCGCCTGCCAGTGGGCGGTCATGGCGTCGGCCTGCTCGCCGAGGTCGGCCAGCTCGTGGTCGAGCGCGCCCAGGCGCTCGCGCGAAGCCTCGTCGGACTCCTTCTCCAGTGCCACCTTCTCGATCTCGAGCTGGCGCATGCGCCGGGTGACCACGTCGAGCTCCGTCGGCATCGAGTCGATCTCGATCCGCAGCCGGCTGCCGGCCTCGTCGACGAGGTCGATGGCCTTGTCGGGCAGGAACCGGCCGGTGACGTAACGGTCGGAGAGCACTGCCGCAGCCACCAATGCAGCGTCCTGGATACGGACGCCGTGGTGGACCTCGTAGCGCTCCTTCAGGCCGCGCAGGATGGCGATGGTGTCCCCTACCGACGGCGGCGGGACGAACACCTGCTGGAACCGCCGTTCCAACGCCGCGTCCTTCTCGATGTACCGGCGGTACTCGTCGAGGGTGGTGGCCCCGATGAGGCGCAGCTCGCCGCGGGCCAGCATCGGCTTGATCATGTTGCCGGCGTCCACCGCCCCCTCGGCCCCGCCGCCCGCCCCCACGATGGTGTGCAGCTCGTCGATGAAGGTGACGATCTCGCCCTCGGCGTCGGTGATCTCCTTCAGGACGGCCTTCAGCCGCTCCTCGAACTCGCCGCGGTACTTGGCCCCGGCCACCATCGATCCCATGTCGAGCCCGATGACCCGCTTGCCGGAGAGCCCCTCGGGGATGTCCCCCTCGACGATCCGCTGGGC